>JBGCDF010000095.1:0-5035 GCA_045105095.1 Crocinitomicaceae bacterium
TGTACGCATTGTAAGAACTATCAATCTGGTTGATATCGCCATTCATCTCATAGAGATACCTCACGCTAGACTGAAGGTGTTTTTGCCCGAATGACAAAAAACTACAAGTGCTTAAAATTAGAAGTAAAAGTGTTTTCATAATAGGTAGTTTTAAATGAGTAATCCATTAAATCTAGTCAAACATGTGCCACTCAATTTAAAGAAGGTATTAAGTGTATGATTAATTGATTTAAGGTGTAATAATAGTGAACAACCAACACGCCATTTACTATTCACGCATAGCAAAATCAATCAAAGAGCTAGGATTGCTTTATCATCAATCTCTCTCCAAATGGATAAACCCTTGGCCTGCTGTTACTGTGCCATTTTCCTTTTCGATGAAATAAGAGATATAGTAAACACCATCAACAACTGGATCACCTGACAGATCTTTACCATCCCAAGTTGGTGAACTTCCCGATGCTTGATACACAACATTTCCCCATCTGTTTGAAATGGTAAATTCGACATATGCAGCTTCGTCTATGTTTAAACTGTATAGATCATTAGACTGATCGTTATTTGGAGTGAAAACGTTTGGAATAACGAGATCCCCGAATGGTTCTGCTCCTACAATTTTACAATTCTCAAAATCAGTTTTGAATTTGGCAATGAATAAATCGTCCGAAATCGTATCTGCGGAATTGTCATAATACGCACCCGATTCTCCCGGCATCAATGGTAAGACAGAATGATCGAATGGAATTGCTGTATTCAGGTAGTTCGTTTCAGAGACTGTCCACACTACTCCATCTTTACCCGTACAAACGAAGGCATCACCAAGACCAGAAGCAATGCATATCGGCGAAGCGCCCAATAATACTCCATCATTCGTGAACCAACTTAATCTGTGCGACGAGCCCGTCCATTCACTCATGTAACCACCATCTGCAAAGGGAACTATTTCTTCTATTCCATTTACATCAACAGTTGAACAATACACGTATCCACATTCATCCACAGCAATATTGTGTTGATCTCTGTCACTATATGCGTATTGACTTCCGTGGTATGTGGCCCACGTTAAATCTCCTTGTTGATTAAACTTTGCCAGAAATGGGATATTGCTAACAAAGGGCGCAGAAGTCGTATTTACATGTGTTCCCATGAAATACGTTCCATTATCCATCAAGGGAAGATCAGTTGACTCCGTGTAGCCGTAGAAGAAGAGATTATTGTCATTATCCACTGCTAAGTCGTTTCCAATATCCTTGCTGCTTCCTCCATAATGCGTAGACCACAGACGATTTCCAAATTCATCAAACTTTAGAATGAATGCATCCCCCAGTCCAGCATCATTTCCTTGATAATAGCCACCTGCATTTTGTGTATCAAAATTACCAGACGTCGTAAATCCAGTCACGTACAGGTTACCCTCTCCATCAAGAACGGATGCATCCGCTCTGTCGAATCCATTCCCACCGTAGTAAGTTGACCATAGAAGGTTTCCAAATTCATCAAATTTTTGAAGTGTCGCATCGGCATACCCTTGCAACGTATTTTGGTAATATGCATTCGCAGAGCCACCAACTAAAGCCAATGGGAAATCTGTGGATTTCGTAGACCCTACGACATATAGCATCCCATCTCTCACATCAATGGACAATATTTCATCATTATCCGCTCCGCCAACATACGTTGCCCATAAACGGTCCCCCTGACCATTGAATTTGAGGATGAAGCCATCCTCACCACCATTTGAGTACACATCATAATACGTTCCAGCATCTTGTGTAGGGAAATCAAACGATCCAGTAGTTCCTGCGAAATAGATATTATCGTCTTGGTCGACAGTAATTCCGTAAACCTCTTCGTAAAATGTACCACCATAATATGTGCTCCAAAGTAGTGCTCCAGCTTCGTTGAACTTCAACAGAGCAATTTCTGTCAACCCATTGGTGTTACCTTGATAATACCCTGTTGTGCTCTGAACAGGAAAGTTTGCTAGGTAATTAGACACTGCTACATATAAATTGTTTTCACTATCACTTGCTACTGCTGTAGGAGTATCTACACCACTTCCACCGAAGAAAGTTCCCCATTGAAGTTCTGGATCAATGACTAATTCATGATAGAGATCAGGATTTTGGATATCTGCTGTTGTTTCGGCATCTAGCGAAAAGGAAATGATATTGCTATATCCTCCATCATCGTTTGGTATAGCACTTTCCAACATGAATTTACTGGGTACCAACTCTTCATTCATGAAGCTCACAGGTGCGCTCTCAGTCATTGTTCCGTAATCAATCGAGATTTCAAGTTTCCCATCCTTCATGGAAAGTTTGTTACGCATGTTATAAACGAGTTGAATATCATTCGGATTGGCTCCAGCATGCAGCACAAAGTCATATTTAAACCCATTCTTATTGGTTGTGTAGAGCACCCAATCTATATTTGGATAGATATCCTCAAAAATTACTTTTCCATATTTCTTAATACCCTGTAATCCGTCTGGACAATGAGCTAAAAAGTAATTCAGTGTTCCTTGATTGTTCTCATTTCTGACCAGGTAATTGTCGCTATTTATATTCGCTTCAGGTAATCGTACATCGACACGTTCCCAGTTGATCGTCCTTGACCTTGGCTCAAGACCCTGATCATTCAACGAAAGATCATTGTCTTCCGATGGTTCCATTTGCTGGAAGACATACGTTAATCCTGTTTTGGTCACGTACAGGTTGATTCCTGCTCCTTGCAGTTTGAAAAGAACGTCTGGAACTAACTTCCCATTCATATCAACGAACTGACCTTGATTTTCTTCGAAATAGACCGTTTCCGAAGGTGAAACGCTCTCTTGAGCAAAAAGAAATTGATTAAAAAATACTAAGCAAAATAAGTAGATAATTCGATTCATAAGCGGCGTATTGGTTAGTATGAATTAACACTTTTTTTTCAATACAACTACCTATTTTGATAGCCTTTGAGTCATCTGTACGTTTCATTGATTTTCCATTCTTATAGTAGAAATTGACGTTAAAAAGTCCTTCTGAGACATCTTAATCATTAAAGAGCTTATGGTGAGGTCGTTACTATATTGAACTCACTCTATCTAACCGAAAGAACCTAACATAAAGTCAATTGGAAATGAGTAACTATAAATTAACGGCCCACACTTTAGGTCAAATAAACCAGTTCTATGCTCTCTACTTCTAAGATTGTTGATTTAGAAAGCGCTCGTTGAGGCTCAATCAAAACATGGAGTTCATCTTCAAAATGAACGTTCTCTAGCTCTTCTGATTCAAGTAAGAAAGCATAATCTATCCCTCTTGCTTCCTTTCCTCTAGATTTTACACTAGCAACATCGATGCCATATAGTGACATAGACCCCAAAGATAGCGACCGCTCTTGACGCCCTTTCGAGAATAAAGATACATCTAGCAATGGAAATACCTCAAGGCTTTTCATGCCGTTCAATCGGATCATGAATTGACCAGAAAGCATGGAGCTATCGTATAAAACTAATTCGATGGGAAAATCCTTTGTTTTTTCTAAGGCTAACTGAATGAGATCAAGGTCAAAACTCACCTTTAACTTTTTTGCCTGAGCAATAATTATTTCAGTTTTTTCTTGCATTACTCAAATCTACGATTTAAAAATTATCAGCTGAAGTAGCAAAAATGCACCTATCGCGAACCATGAATACCCAATGAATTTGCTATCGTGTGAGACGTAATACCGTTCAATTAAAATCACCAGACTGACATAAATCATTAACCAAATAGAATGATGCGCTAACATAAGAGCCGCCATTGGGATCCAACACATACGAGCACATGCTTTACCGATGGACATTCCATAGGCAAGGCAGTCTTTGTATAGATTCCATCCTTGAATTCGAATGGGTCTGGTTTGTTCGCATTGCATCATGATAATTTTTCTGGAAGGCAACCAACTTAAATATCCAGCAATTATGAATAAAGTAGCGGCAAGAACAAGACAAACCGATGTGGATGTACTTCCCAATAAATAGTTGGTGATCGGGACAAATGATAAATATGCGACACCAATGACTATCCAAACGAGCGAATAACCAATAAGGAAAGCCAATATCCCTGATTCTCGATCCTTCCGTTGGATGGAGAACCCTGTGTGTCGTATAGCGCGTTGAAGTAACGGGAACATCATGGCGATTACCATGACAGCCCAAGGTAACATTCCATTTGAAATGACATCCGTTAAAATTGTCCAGAGATCTGGACTTTTAAGGATGCCATTTCCTAAAACGTGTTCGGTAAGCCCAGAAGGAAAGCATAAAATGAGACTTCCATAAGAGCGAGAATCAGCAGATGTAATCAATACTTCATTCAAAATCAAAAGGACCCAAATGAACGAACTGAATAGCCAAACCCACCATTCAGGAGATCGAGCTATATCGAACTGTCTTCTCCTGAAAAGTGGATTAGCTTTAAATTTTGGTGTTATGAAATCTAATAGTGAATTCATTCACTGTAGAGGCTTATTCTTCCTATCGAAATATCAACATCTTCCTCTCTTGATCTTCTTGGTTCCAGACTCACTTCGATTTGTTCGTCCTTCCAATTCGGCATGGATCTCAATTTTCCGATCTCCTCAGTAATATCTACTTCAATACTCAACCCACTTCCTGAGCTGTGTGAGCTTGCCTTAGAAGCACTTTCCATACCAAATAACGAAACCGTACCTACCAAGTGTGATTCTTTATTGGACTCATCTTCCGGCATGTTCAAAAATACATTGTGAACTGGAGCAGCACCTTTACCTCGTATGTTTTCTAGTTTGAGTATTGTTCTCACTTCTGTTTGAGCACTTTCGTGAACCGCAGTAGTGAATAACTTTCGCTTATTAGCTGAGGAAACTAAGGGTAATGACATGCGAGAAATACCCTCACCTATAACATGTGCCTTCTCTGAAGCACCGATTACATCCAATATTTTTGTGAACGATTTAACTTGAGTAGCAGTCTCTAAAGTTGGTACTGTCGGAAGACCTGCCGGAACTCCTTGATATACGTATCCGG
>JBGCDF010000096.1:0-9906 GCA_045105095.1 Crocinitomicaceae bacterium
ACTCTTAGTGAATCCTTGTTCTACGATTTGTTGAACCGTGGACGTTTTATAGATACAGCCTGAAAACCAATTTACGGTTGTGGTATCTTCGTATAGGAAATTCTCGTAACTGGCGTTAATTTCCATTTCGTTGTCAATCAATGCGCGGTAGGCGTAAACACGAACGACGGGTGAATAATGTTTCATCAGGCTGTTCAATTCATATTCGGTAGCAGCCTCTTTCATTTGCTCGTACAACACGTATTCATTTGGAGTAAGTCCTGCAAAGCCGACGTACTGTTCTTTGATCGTGTTTGATCTACCAAGTGTGTTGATCAGACTATCCAAACTTGCGGATTCAGAATAATGATATTCTTCGGCATCTAAAAAGGCGAGAGCTGGGTGATAGGCTTCTCTACGATTCTCCTGATTTTCCTCACGCGCAGAAATCTCGGCTGCTTTCAGAGAAAGCACGAGAACAACTGATAATAGAGAAAGGAGATGTACCTTCATGTAATTCTATTTTGCAAGATTGCTTATTTCCAGCAAAGTAAATTTAGTGAAAATTCATAAAATCTAATGGAAGTTCGATAGTCCTAAGACAATCAACGAGTTAATCAACTGTTATGGCGAGATTTAGATTTGAAGGAGGGATTTCTAGTCCACCCCATTCCAGTACTGTGAAGCCATTTCGGATTTGTTCAGGAATATCCAGGCTCTCCGTTGAATCTATCGTATCTGCATTCGTAGGATTCCAGATCATGTAAAATCGAAGAATATTTTCTGGAATCGGAGAAATCTCGAGTTCCGCAAACTGATCGCACGCTTCATTTAGGATGAATCGAATTTCAGTCGCTTCATGTCGAATCATCATTGGGGCCCAGAATGTAATGAAATCAGCTTTTTCCTTAGAAGTGAAACCGAATTGGTCAAGCGATCGCTCCAAAAATGGAACAAAATCGTTTTTTGTTATTCGTACACTGGCAGATGCGCGTAGCTTCTCGTTGTCAATTTGCTGTTCAGCTTCCCAAAACAAGTAATTATACGATTTCCCTTCAAGCTTTAGCTCTCCAGAGGGAAAGGCCGTACAGTTCCATTGATCTTCGTATTTTGGGTATGTAAAACTGAGCTCGCCAGCAGGTTTTACTGTTACAGAAACTGTGGTTTCTATCTCAGGATAGAGATAAATTACTGGTTTTCGAACATGCATGATCTGCTGCTCTACTCGTCGAAATCGAAGAGATAGATAAGTAGTCGTCCCAGCCTTAAACTTAATTTTACTCGTTGTAATTTCCTCAAGTCCGATTTTTTCAGGAGGATAAAACTGAAGAATGCGTGCTCCAGCATTTAGCTTGAAATTGAAGCTGAGGTTTTTATCCAAATTATCGGCTAGACTGCTACCGTCAATGCCATATTGGATTTTCTCTCCTTTGATGAAGCCCGTAGTTTTGATCATCACGATCACTTGTGCTCTTTTCTTTCCTAGAGATGTATTTTCTAATACGGAATCGACCTGGTATGGCAGCGCTTCCAAGTGTTCAACAATTTTGGCTTCAGAGTGGAAACAGATGAGCGAAAAAAGAAATAGAAGGAATTTATTCATGTCAAATTAGTTTAAAAGCAATGAGTTTTCTGGTATTTCGTTGATTTCAGACCCTCCCCATTCGAGAACAGTGAAGCCTTCGCGCGAGATGGATTCAATTGACTGCGACATGACTCCCAATTCTTTCGAAATAGGCATCCAAGTCATATAAATGCGATAGACATGCTCAGGTTCTGGGGTAATCTTAAGTTCAGCATAGCGATTACACGCTTCATTGAATTCAAAACGAACAAAGTTGAGTTCATTCGCCGAGAGTTTTGGGCCCCAGTATGTGATGAAATCTGCCTGCTCTTTGCTGTTCAGACCAGCAAGACTCAGTTTCTCTTCCAAAAAGGCAACAACATTTTCCGATTTCACATTAAAACCGGATTTTAGTTCTTCTTCAGAAAATGCGCGACTTTGTGCTGATTCCCAGAACAGGTAATTGTACGTTTTATCGTCGAACAGTAATTCTCCCGAAGGAGTTGCCGTGAACTTCCATTCATCCTCATAGGTAGGGTATAGGAAAGTGGGCTCTCCTTTGATGTTCAATTTTACGCTGACGTTCGTTTCTTCTTCAGGATAAAGGTAAATCACAGGTTTATCAACAGTAATAATTACATCTGAACGCTCCATGTTTACCTGATAAATGGAATGATGTCGATCCTTAATTTCCAAAGAATCCGAGTATACCTCGTAGTAATTTTCTGAATAGAAGAATTGGAAAATATGCTTACCAGGTGTTGTGGTGAATTCCAGAGAGTTGAAATGTAACCTTGACTTTCCTTCAACACCATCGATAGAATAAATCATATTCTCTTTTGTGCCGTCCAGCCCTACAAATTCAAATGTATACTTTGCTTCATTCTCACTGAGAGAAGGATCCAAAGAATCTGACTTTAACACAACATTCGAGTACCAGACCTCTTTAATTCCCGCCTGTGCAGAAACGGTTATTCCAATAAACGCGATTAACATGAAGGTTCTCATAGCTCTTGTGATTTAGTTTGATTGACGAAACTCTGTTTAATCTTTGATTCTCTTCCTCCCCATTCAAGCACAGAAAAACCTGTTCGCTTGAATTGCTCCATTTTTTGCTCTGTTACTTCGAATTCTTTGGTTACGGAACCCCAAATCATGAAAAGTCGGTAGATATTATCGGGTTTTGGTGAAATGTCCAGTTCGGCGTAATCATTACAACTTTCGTTAAATTCGAAATGAACGAAGTTCAACTTGTTCTGAGTGAGTTTTGGGCCCCAGAAAGTAATGAAATCAGCTTGTTCTTTGCTGTTTAGTCCTGCTAAGGTTAATTTCTCTTCGAGAAAAGAAACTGCGTCTTCTCCATGAACAAAAAAGCCCGAAGCAGTTTGTTTCGGTGCGAGAATCGTTCGACTATCAGCCTCCCAAAATAGATAGTTGTAGGTGTTGTCATTAAAGCGTAATTCTCCATCTGGTGATGCCGTAAAATTCCAAGAACCCTCGTACGCTGGATAGAAGAATGGATTCTCACCATGAATGTCAATTTGAACGCTTACCTCTGTTGTTTCCTTGGGATACAAATAAATAACTGGCTTCAAGAATATCTCAGGTTGTGCAACACCATATAAAACAACTGAATAGTCGTCTTGATGTTGTGCCTCAATCGACAACGAGGGAGAATAAATCTCTGCATAGTTCTCGTTGTAGTAAAACTGAAAAATGTGCTCTCCCGGGGTAGACTTTAATGAAATGGTATTGTTTTTCGAAAACTGATTCCCTTGCTCACCGTCAATCGAATAGTAGACATTTGCTTCAGGAACTATTAGTCCAGCATTAACGAAGTGAAAAGTATACATCGCTTCATTTTTGCTTAGGTCGGAGTTAATTTCTGATTTTACCCTCGTAAACTGAACCTGTAAATCTTTTGCTTCAGTAGCAAAGGACAAACAGGGAGTGATAAGGGCTAGAATGATTAATTTCTTCATAGTGTTGACTTGTTACTGAAATGTTGTTTAATATGTGATTCCTTTCCTCCCCATTCAAGGACAGAGAATCCTGTTCGGTCGAATTGCTCAATTGTTTGTTTTGTAATTTGGAATTCTTCAGTCACCCCTCCCCAAATCATGAAAATTCGATACAGGTTGTCAGGTTTCGGTGAAATCTCAAGGTCTGCATATTCATTGCAGCTTTCATTAAACTCAAAATGAACGAAGTTCAATGTGTTCTGAGCTAATCTTGGTCCCCAGAAAGTAATGAAATCAGCTTGTTCCTTGCTGTTCAATCTTGCTAAGTTCAATTTCTCTTCTAAAAAGGAAACAGCGTCTTCTCCATTCACAAAAAATCCAGAGGCCGTTTGTTGAGGTGTCAGAATAGTTCGCGTTTGAGCTTCCCAGAAGAGGTAATTGTATGCAGTATCATCAAATCGTAACTCTCCATCTGGAGTTGCTGTGAAGTCCCACGAATCAACATAAGTAGGGTAGTAAAACGGATGTTCACCGTGAATATCAATTTGAACGCTTACCTCAGTTGTCTTTTCGGGGTAAAGATAAATAACAGGCTTCGCGACAACTTTCGGATTTCGAACACCGTCTAAATTCACCCTGTATTCATCTTGATAATTCGCTTCGATCAGCAAAGAGTCTGAATAAACTTCGGAATATTGGTTGTTGTAATAAAACTGAAAAATGTGTTTGCCTGCTATTGATGGAAGCGTTATTGTATTGTTCTTCGACATTTGTCTTCCTTGAATACCATCGATTGAATAGTAAACATTTGCTTCAGGAATCACGCGGGAATCTCCCTTAAAACGGAATACATAAATAGCTTCGTCCTTTTTTAGTTCAGGGTTAATTTTAGACTTGGTCTTCTGAATTTGAGGTTGCCAATCAACTCCTTCTGAAGCCAGCGCAATACTAGGAACGATCAAAACGAGAATGAGTAATACTTTCATGTTCCTTACTTATTGTAAAAGCTCTGACGAATGTGGGATTCTTTCCCTCCCCATTCGAGTACTGAAAATCCAGTTCGGTCGAATGGCTCAATTGTTTGTTCTGTAGTTTGGAATTCCTCTGTTACCGACCCCCAAATCATGAAAATACGGTATAGATTGTCTGGTGTAGGTGAAATCTCAAGATTCGCATATTCATTACAGCTTTCGTTGAATTCGAAATGAATGAAGTTCAATTTATTCTGAGCTAGTCGCGGTCCCCAGTAAGTGATGAAATCAGCTTGTTCTTTACTGTTCAATCCTGCTAAGGTCAATTTTTCCTCCAAAAATGAAACAGCATCTTTTCCTGTTACAAAGAATCCAGAGGCCGTTTGTTTTGGGGTGAGGATGGTTCTACTTTGAGCCTCCCAGAACAAATAGTTATAGACCTTGTCATCAAAACGAAGCTCGCCATTTGGAGATGCTGCAACGTTCCAACCATTGTTGTAGGCAGGGTAGTAAAATGGATTCTCTCCGTGGATGTCCAACTTTACGCGAACCTCAGTTGTTTCTTCTGGATACAGATAAATTACGGGTTTTTCTTCCATCTGCATTTTCGCAGCTTGGAATAATTGCACTTGATAAGTGTTATGATGCTTTGCTTTTATATCCAAAGAATCAGTGTATACTTCGTAGTAATGTCGACTGTAATAGAACTGAAAAATGTGTTTGCCAGGTGTTGTTTTGATTGTGATCGATTGCTTCTCCATTCGCTGCTTTCCATTTTCCCCATCAATGCTGTACAACACGGATAATGGACGCTCGAAATAGTCTACGTCATTGAATTTAAAAGTGTACACGCTTTCGTTTGATTTCAAGGTGTTATCCACCTTCGTATCCGATCGATAGATTTGAAGTACTCGTTTAAGATCTTCCTCAGCATGAAGGAAAAATGGTGCAATGAACAGGAGTAGGATGAACTTTTTCATGATGTTTACTAATTTACAGAATTCAGTACACATCAATCAGAGATTGGTTCAAAGCAAATCGATAAAATCTTTTGTTAGATTTTTGGAGTCGAAAGATTCTGTATTGACGGGAGTTGAATACAAGTTTTTGTTGAGGAATTGCTGATAAGATTCACGTAAAAATGCCTCGGTTCCATCATGATCCTCAAAGTCAGCCAAAAAACCGCACTGTGTATGCTTTACGGCTCTGGCAAGATCACTATCTGCGGCTCCAATAGCTAAAATTGGGCGTTTTGCTCCTAAGTATTCGAAGAACTTTCCAGTCAAAATTCCTTTCACGTTTCCAGAGTTATTGGCAGAAAGCAGAAGAATCTGAGTTTTTCGCTGTAGTTCGATGCTTTTAGCGTGAGGAACAAGTGGAGAAACTTCTACAAATTGTTCGAGTCCATATTTTTTGAAAGAATCAATCACGTTATAGTCTACTACGCCGATTAAATTCACGCGCAAATGCTTGGCAAAACTAGGTGTCTCTTTCAGTATGGATTGAAGTGCTTTCCACATTACCTCAGGATTCCTCGCTAGTGGCATGGTTCCAAAATGAGAAATCGTAAACCTTGAATCTAACTCCACTTTTTTAGGGTCGAATTCTGGAAAGATGTATCCATTTGTGATAACGTTTACTTCTCTCGAAGAAATCTCCTCCAGACCTGACGCACAATTTTGACTAATTGTCACCACTTCATCTGCCTTTTGAAGGCATTCTTTTTCAAGGGCTTTTTGCTTTTTGTCAGCGCGTTTCCCAACGTTTAGGTTATGGTAGAAGTCGATTTGTGTCCACGGATCTCGGAAATCAGCTACCCATCTATGCTTAGGAAACTTCTTTTTGAGTTTCAATCCAATGACATGCGCACTATGTGGTGGACCTGAAGAGACAATGGTTTTGATCTCAGGATGATTCTTCAAGTGTTTTGACAAATACCGCACACTCGGACGAATCCAAAACACACGGGAATCTGGGATGAACATATTGCCTCTTACCCATGTTACAAAGCGTTTGAACAGGGAAGGCTTGCTTTTTTCCGTAAACCCTGTTCCCGCAGTATTTCCCAAATACTTGTGTGGCTCGAATACTTTTCTTCGAATCACAGTTACGTCATCGGGAACTTTTTCCAACAAGGCAGAATCGATTTCGGGCCATGCGGCATCCTCCGGACAGAACACGGTGAGTTTACACCCATTTTCCTTGAAGAAATTCGAAAAACGTAACCATCGATGCACCCCAGCCCCACCAGAAGGTGGCCAGTAATATGCGATGAGTAAAACGTGTTTTTCTTCCGTCAAATCTTAAATCTTCGATTTTACAATGGAGATTGCTTCTTGCAGTCCATCAGCATTTTTACCTCCTGCAGTTGCAAAGTTTGGCTGTCCGCCGCCGCCACCCTGAATCAGTTTAGATACTTCGCGAATGGTATTTCCAGCGTGAAATTCCTTCTCAGAAATAACGGAATCAGCAGCGATGATACTCAGGCTGCATTTCCCGCCATCTTTTCCACCAATTACTCCAAGGAAGTTATCAACTTCACCTTTTAGGTGGAACAAAATAGCTTTGATGGAAGCCCCATCCAAATCGACTACTGCTTCCAAGTAATTCACACCATTTATTTCTTCAATCTTACTCTTCAAATCAGCTTTTACCTGCATTGCACGTGCTTTCTTCAATTGATCAATTTCCTTTTGAAGTGAACTGTTTTTCGTTTGAAGATCAGTCACCGCTTTCACGATGTCTTTTGGATTTTTGAAAGCCAAAGCGATTTCATCCAATGTCGTTGCCTTTTTCTCGAAATACGCTTCTGCTTTTTCGTTGGTGATTGCTTCAATTCTACGAACTCCTGCAGCAACAGCAGATTCAGAAGTAATCTTGAACAATCCTATTTCTCCTGTCGAACGAACGTGTGTTCCTCCGCACAATTCAACGGAGTCACCAAATTTAATGACACGAACCGTATCTCCATATTTTTCTCCAAACAATGCCATTGCTCCCATTTCTTTGGCAATTTCCATTGGAGTATTACGCTTTTCTTCAAGCATGATGTTCTTACGGATTTCTCCCGTAACCAATGCCTGAATTTTGGCCAACTCTTCCTCTGTCACTTTTGAGAAATGAGAGAAGTCAAAACGCAAGTAATCCGAATTAACGAGTGATCCTTTTTGTTCTACGTGATCTCCCAATACTGTTCTTAGAGCATGGTGAAGCAGGTGAGTAGCAGAGTGATTGTTCGCTGAAGCATGACGCTTTGGTTCATTCACAACTGCAAGGAAATTCGCCTTCAAACTTTCAGGCAATTCCTTCATCAAGTGAATGATGAGGTTGTTCTCTTTTTTCGTATCGATGATGTACACTTTTTCATCACCGTACTCAATATGTCCAGTATCTCCAACCTGACCTCCACCTTCTGGATAGAATGGCGTTAGATTGAACACCACTTGGTAGAAACTCTTTTGCTTCTGTGTCACTTTACGGTACTTGACAATCTTAACGTGCGTTGAAAGAAGGTCGTATCCAATGAACTCTTCTACTTTATCATCACAAAGTACAATCCAGTCGTCCGCAGCAACGGCAGTTGCAGCACGCGATCGTTCCTTCTGACGATTTAACTCTTCTTCGAATCCTTTTTGGTCCACATCTAATTCATTTTCTCGTGCGATCAACGAAGTTAAATCGAATGGGAATCCGTAGGTGTCATATAATTCGAACGCGATAAATCCTTCAATTTCCGTTTGGTTCGCTCTTTTCGTTTTGTCAATGACCAAATCCATTCGGCGAAGTCCTTGCTCCAATGTCCGGAAGAAGCTTGTTTCTTCTTCGTGAATCACTTTACGAATGAGTTCTTTTTGTGTGACTAGTTCTGTGAAAGCGTCACCCATTAGCTCAGTCAGCTTTCCTGATAAACCGGACATGAATGGTTCCTGCAAACCAAGTGTTTGGTATCCATAACGAACGGCTCTTCGGAGAATTCTTCGGATAACATATCCAGCACCAGTATTGGATGGAAGCTGACCATCGGCAATCGAAAAGGCAATCGCTCGAATGTGGTCAGCAATTACGCGCAATGCGATGTCGGTTGTTTCGCTCTTTCCATATGTTACACCTGACACTTTTTCCATGTGCTGAATCAATCCCTGAAACAAATCTGTATCGTAGTTGGATTGCTTACCCTGAAGTGCCATAGCCAAACGCTCAAGTCCCATTCCTGTGTCAACGTGCTTTTCTGGAAGCGGTTCCAATGATCCATTCGCCTTGCGATTGAATTCCATGAATACATTATTCCAAACCTCCACTACTTGCGGATCGTCCTCATTCACTAGTGATTTTCCGTCCACCTTTTGGCGTTCCTCTTCAGAGCGGAGATCAATATGAATTTCTGAACAAGGTCCACAGGGTCCCGTTTCCCCCATTTCCCAGAAATTGTCCTTTTTGTTTGCTAAGATGATGCGATCTTCTGCGATGTACTTTTTCCAGATGTCAATACTTTCTTGATCAACTGGAACACCATCTTCTTTATCTCCTTCGAAAACGGTAACATATAATCTGTCCTCAGGAATTTCGAATACATCCGTCAATAATTCCCACGACCATTTGATCGTATCCTCTTTGAAGTAATCACCGAATGACCAGTTTCCTAGCATTTCGAACATCGTATGATGATAGGTGTCAACTCCTACTTCTTCCAAATCATTGTGTTTTCCTGAAACACGCAAACATTTTTGTGAATTGGCAACACGTCTGTTTTTTGGAACCGTATTTCCAAGAAAGCAATCTTTAAATTGATTCATTCCTGCATTGATGAACATCAATGTCGGGTCGTTTTTCACAACCATCGGTGCACTTGAAACAATATCGTGTCCCTTTGATTCGAAATATTCAAAAAATCGTTGTCTAATTTCTGCAAGTGTCATAACGAATGTCTTCAATTAATTGAACGCAAATTTAGTGGATTTGTAGAGTTGATTGCGATTTGAAGACAGCAATTCACACCAAATACGTGAATTAATCGAAAAATTGACAAAGTTTCTACTGCACGAGCACTTTTTTCGTGAGGACACCATGTTCCGTTTGAACACGAAGAATGTAGATTCCGTTTGCTTCGTTATTCAATTGAATAATGGTTGAATCGCTTTTAGCGACGACTTTTCCTGAAAGAGAAATCAAGGTGAGTTCTTTCACATTCGTTTCTGATGAAACGTTGATTGTTCCTCCAGATTGAGCTGGATTCGGATATACGTTGAAGAGAACATTATCATGTTCGTTTAATCCAACGGGTCCTTGATGAATCACCCCAACGGCATCTAAATCGAACCCTCCCGAGGCAAAAGCAGTAGGATAGGGGTCATTGATCGGGTTTCCATTCGAGTCGGTTTGTACGTGATTGCCGCTAATCATTCCTACGACATCGATAATTTTCACATGCGTG
>JBGCDF010000097.1:0-3756 GCA_045105095.1 Crocinitomicaceae bacterium
TTCATCAATGGTCAAAAAAGAAAAAGAATCTCACTATTTCTGACAATGGTCTGGCATATATCATTTATACCTCTGGTTCTACAGGCGATCCGAAAGGCGTGATAGTTGAACATAATAATCTCTACCATGCGACCTGCACAAGAATGGAGGTTTATCCTGAAAGTCAGCGCTTCCTATTATTATCCTCGGTGGCCTTCGATAGTTCAGTTGCAGGAATTTTTGGAACACTTTGCTCAGGAGGACAATTGGTGATCACGCCTACGATTAATGCGCAAAACGTAGATCAGTTGCTGGAGATTATTATCCAGAAAGAGATTACTCAATTCTTGACGGTTCCTTCTTTATATCAGTTGCTCATTTCGAAGTTGTCGGGAAAACAGAATTCCTTGAAAATTGTAATAGTAGCGGGAGAAAAATGCCCAGAGAACTTGGTGAAATTACACAATGAAACGCCAGTTTTGAATGGCTGCGAACTGTACAATGAATATGGTCCGACGGAATGCGCCGTATGGACAAGCTATAAAAAGTATGATCGAAACGCAGCTTTCAACCCTACAATTGGTAAACCCATCAACAACTCAGAAGTATTCATTTTCAACGAAAAAGGAAAATTGCAGCCGCTTGGTGTGACAGGAGAGATTTTTATTGGCGGGGCAGGAGTCGCAAGAGGTTATTTGAATGATCCAGAATTGACCAAGGAGAAATTTACAAAGAGTAACTACGAGCCCTTCAATAGGATCTACAAAACAGGAGATCGAGGAAGATGGACCAAAGATGGTGAACTTGTTTTTCTTGGCAGAGTCGATGATCAGGTGAAGATTCGAGGGTATCGAATTCAACTGGGAGAAATTGAACAAGCCCTATCTAAACTATCGGAAATTGAACATGCAGCGGTCGTAGCTGAGGAAACGGAAAGTGGCGAACTTCAACTCTGTGCATACCTTGTTGGTGAGTCAGAAATAAACTCAGGTGAGTTAAACGAAAGACTCAAAGTCAGCCTGCCACAGTATATGATTCCTTCATCTTTCGTTCGTATTGAGGAAATGCCACTCACTTCAAACGGTAAAACAGATAAAAACGCGCTTATTCAGTCGGAAGGTGAGGAACTCGCAACTGGGGATACATATGTGGCACCAAGAACGGCAATCGAAGAACGTTTAGTTGAAATCTGGCAAGAAATTCTGGACCGAGATACCATCGGTGTTCGTGATAACTTTTTCTCGTTGGGCGGGCACAGTTTGTCAGCGATAAGGCTAATAGCGAAAATTCAAGCTGAATACGACATTAAGTTTGAGGTGGTGAAATTATTTGAAGAGAACACAATAGAAAAAATTGCAGAGCTCATTTCCATTGGCCCGAATATGAATGACGAGTCAAACGAAGAAATGGAGGAGTTTAAAATTTAAATAGGATAAAAAGTACTATGAGTGATTTAGTATACTTTAAAAATAACATACAAGTCGAGCCATTGCTTAATGATTGGTACGCGTGGTATAATATCATTCCACCTGTTTCTACGGCTATGAACCTTGTTGAGAGATCCATTCCGATCATGGAATCATATATTGCCGAGCCTGATATTCATGCATCCTGTGTTAAGAATCCTGCTATGCGCGGAGGCCCTTTTATTGATTTAGAAGGGGATAAATCCAAAGAAGTTGCTGGAATGCTTGAAAAACTGAAGGAACGCGCAGCGCCTATTTTTCCATTTGTTGAGGCCATTCGAAAATTGGACCATTTACTGAAAGAAAAGGCAAATGGATTTAAGCTGGAAGAGTTATACAATGAGATTCCTGAAGAGCTAAAGGGATACGTTGAATTATACTATGATCGCCATCACCGACCTGATTTCCGAATTTTCGAGGCGCTGATTTACAAAAGTCCTTACTACGTAGAGGCATTTCAGTCCATCACGCTTTCAGTCATAGAAAGTGATGCGGATCGACCTTTCATTTTTTCTACTCCGAGGTTACCGAATAGTAAGAAGTTAAACCTTCAGATTCCGTTTTGGTCGGAACAACTAGATGACCTCTTTCGAATGAAAAGAGAACCAGGGAGTTTCTCTGAAATTGCTAATAAGTTCGATATCTCTGAGGATCAAATGGACCTATTCAAAAGCTTTTTCACAGAAGATCCCCCGAAGAAATATGAGAAGTACACAGGAGATAAAATTCGTACAAGATACTTTGGACATGCCTGTGTCTTAATCGAAACGAAGGATACTACAATTTTGCTAGATCCAGTTTTGAGTTATACCTACGAATCGGACATTTCCCGATTTACCTACGATGATTTACCCGACGAAATAGATTACATCTTAATCACTCATGGTCATCATGACCACATTCTGCTGGAGACAATGCTTCAGTTGAGACACAAGGTGAAGACAATCGTCGTAGGGAAAAATATAAATGGTGCCGTTCAGGACCCATCCATAAAACTGTTGTTCAGTAATTTAGGTTTCAAGAATGTAATTGAACTGAATGAGTTTGAACAGATCACAGATCACGGATTGACAATTACGGGAGTGCCATTTATTGGTGAACATCACGATATTCACCTAGCTAGTAAATTATGTTACCACATCAAATCAGGTGACTATTCCATACTATCTGTAGCGGATTCATGCAATCAATCTCCAGAATTGTACAAGCACGTGCATGACTTCTTAGGAGATGTAGATATTCTATTTTTAGGGATGGAGTGCGACGGCGCTCCCTCCACATGGGTATATGGACCATTTTTCACCTATCAGCAAGAGCGGGAGAAAGATCACTCACGACGCAGTCGAGGGTCGAATTGTAGGGAGGGAATGGATCTGGTCCATCGATTCAATTGCAAGGAGGTGTATGTCTATGCAATGGGAGAAGAACCTTGGATTGATTATATCCTGGAGGTTCATTATACGGAAGAATCGAATCCTATCATCCAGTCAAATATGCTAGTTGAAAAATGCCGAAATGAAGGCCGTAAAGCACAGAGACTATTCGGTGAAGCTGAACTGTTCTCGTACAATTCCGCGCCCACTCCTAAAAAACGCTTTCAACTATGACAAGACAACGAATAGCTATATTCTTAAAGAGCTTGACGGACCTTGGGATTTCATGCGTCGTGCAAGATGGTGATTTGGACATTAAAGCACCCAAAGGTGTTATGACCAAAGAAATTCTATCTGAGTTGAAAGAAAGAAAGGCGGAAATAATAGCCTATTTGTCGGGCATCGCTTTGGAGAGAGCAGAGATTACTCCGGTTCAGAATGACAACGGACAATATCCTATTTCATCTGCTCAAAGAAGATTGTGGGTGATCAGTCAATTTGAGGAAGCTTCAGTTGGGCATAATATGCCAAATACTGTTCACTTAAATGGAAAACAAGATGTAGAGAGTTTTTCGAAAGCGATTAATTCGGTTATAGAGCGCCACGAAATACTTCGTACTGTTTTCAAAGCAGACGATAATGGTGAAGTACATCAATTAGTGTTACCTGCGGATAGCCTAGATTTTTCATTGAAGATTCATGACTGCCGCGCTGATAAGGAAGAAGCGAACGAGATCATAAATTCTGATGTATACAAACCGTTCGATTTGGAAAATGGCCCTCTCATTCGCGCGGCTCTTATTCAAGTAGAGGATGAGGAATATATTTTCCATTACAACATGCATCACATCATCAGTGATGGTTGGTCGGGAGAAGTACTATCGAAAGATATGTTCGCCTACTATCATGCCTTTAAGCAAGGGCAGGAGGTAACTCAC
>JBGCDF010000098.1:0-22871 GCA_045105095.1 Crocinitomicaceae bacterium
ACGCTTTCTCAAACACTAGCTCGTTTCAATTCGATTTCTTCACTCCTTAAAATAGGCGCGGATAACATCCTAGATTCTGTTTTTCATTTTCGGAATACTAAATGCTTAGGGCTCTAGATCCTCAGGTTTTGATATTGATCCAAATAAACCCAAGAGCAATAGAAAACGTTATTCGTGACTGGTTTAGTGAGCGTTTTGCAGATGACTTTTTACTCAATAAAAAAGCCCTTTGCATAACAAAGGGCTCTCTCCTACCACATCTAAACTAAACTATGTTTAGCTTAATGACAAACAATTCACTAAACTCTGCTAAAAGATGTTTGTCACTACAAAAATAACTCATATTGAGGGATCGAGCAGAGAAAAAATTACGCTTTCGATGAATGGTATCGAATCCTCGTTAAACTGCACCTCTCCAATCTTAATTTACTCACAAACAACATTGTAGATGTTGACAATTCTTATTTTTAGGAAATAAAAAATGACCATATCTAAGGACATGATCATTATAAGCAAAAAGGAGAGCGAAGTATTACGCGTTCAAACGGCTATTCACTTCCATCCATCCACCACCATTTTCGCAGTCGATTCCTTTGGATTTAAAGTATTGTGTTGCCTGTCCGCTTCGACCTCCACTCAAGCAACAAAACAAAATAGGTTGTTTCATTGCCCTGATTTCGTCTTCTTTATCCGCAACTTCGTTCAAAGGGATGTTGATTGAACCAGCGACATTTCCACCTGCAAACTCCTCTCTAGTGCGTACATCAATTATTGTATATTCCATCTTTTTCGTTTTTTCTACAAATGTAAGTTAAGTGAATTATTGACTCTGTCATATGAGTTACACAAAAAAAATTCGTTTTTCTTGTTTACCTTTCCAAAAACTGCACATCTGTAGAAAAAGTCCTCTATGACAAAGACTTCTCGAAAGCCTATTGGTCGCGATACTTCAGAGCTACATTCTTTATATAAGAAGTGGCCGGATATAAAACGCTATCTGCGATCTCTTGGGTGTAATTCTGCAGATGCTGAAGATATTTTTCAGGAAGCATTGGTGATTTTTGCTCGAAAACGAGTGCAGCCAGACTTCGAATTAACAGTCGATCCCTTTCATTATGTAAAGAACACCTGCAAGTTTCTTTGGTACAATCAATCACGAAAGGAATCAAAACGGAGAACGGACGAACTCAGCGAAAATCTTACAGAGGAAAATGATGATGCATGGCTTGAGAAAGAGCAACAACTCGCTCTGGTAGAAAAAGCCCTGCACAAATTAGGTGAAAAATGTCAACAGCTACTTCAGCTGTTTTACGGTAAAGGTTGGTCGATGTCTGATATCGCCAAGAAGATCGGACTGCGTAATGATAAGGTTGCGAAAGCCCAAAAGTACCGCTGTCTCACCAAAGCGAAAGAGGAAGTTCAAAAACTTCATGGTGACACTTTAATCTCTCCAAAAGCCTAGATCATGCAGTTAGACAGAACAAAAAATATCGATCGTTACTTATCAGGAGAGCTCTCCGCGTCTGATCGTGCCCAGTTTGAAGAACAATTGAAAAACAATCCTGAACTTCAGCAAGAGCTTGATCTACAGTTCATGGTTCAGGAAGCCTCGGCCCGCGCATCATTCAGAGCTGAAGTTCATCAGGCCGCAAGACGCTATAGATTGAACCGCATCCTCAAATGGGGAGCTGCTGGATTGGGAACTCTGGCGGTAATCATCTCAACGACAGTTTGGATTTCATCTCAGAAAAAAACGCCACAACAAGAACCTGTGGCACCAACCATTGCACTTTCGATAATGGAGGAACTTAGTCCCAATGCAAACTTCAGCCCCTTACCTATTCAGTATTTTTCGGTTCCAAAACAGGGGGACGTTTTTCTTTCGGATCAAAGTGTTTTGCTCTCAGTACCTCAAAAGGCCTTCCTTTTGAAAGGCGCAATTTACAGTGGAGAAGCCATTGTGCAATTTCAAGAGGCCATTCAAGCACATGAAATCGTGAAGGCAGGACTCAATACAAAATCTGGAAATGACCTTTTGGAGACACAGGGAATGTTTTCTATTCACGCCTACACTCCAGAGGGGGAGAAGCTTGACATCAATCCTAAGGTCGGTGTGTATATCCAAGTTCCCGTTGATGAGCACAAAGATGGCATGCAATTGTACGATCAAGTTGAGCTAACAAATGGAAAGACGGATTGGCAAAACCCAAGAGCTTTGTCGAGAATTCCCGTTCCCGTCGATATGAAAGACCTTGACTTCTATCCGGAAGGTTATGAAGATGAATTGGACAAGCTAAAGTGGAACAGGGCAAAATCGAAACGAGATAGTTTGTATCTGAGTTTTGAAGATTACTGTCCAATAGCCTCCACTTCTCAAAACGCCGCGATCGTTCCCTCGAGAAACATTCTCAGGAACGATCAAGCAACTGTGACTCAAAATGACAGAGCTCCCCTAAATCCTAATACTGTGCTCGTGGAGTTCCCTGATGTTGATGCCCGTTTCCCAGGAAACTCATCAGCAATGAATGCATTTATCAGAAAAATGGTAGAATATCCTGACGAAGCAGCCGCACGTGGAATTGACGGAAGAGTGATCGTTTCTATGGAAGTGGATGTTTACGGACTCATTTCTAACGCAAAAATTCAACGATCAGTTCATCCACTTTTGGATCGAGAAGCGATACGCATTGTCCGAAAAATGCCTCGATGGATTCCTGCTCAGGTGAAGGGAAAAGCGGTTCGTTCAAGGGTACAACTCCCCATAGATTTTCGTTTGGATGGAGACGGAGAAAAGAGAGAAGGATCAGGTGGATTCAATATGATGCTTAAACCTGAGAGGAGTTTGAAAGGAAGTGTGAGCGTGAGAGTAAGACCTCGCGTGAGCCTGAGTGTGATGGAGAGTATGGAAATGCAGGATGCAAATCCTCAGGATGATGCTCAACAGACTGAAGTGACAGCCGATTCAACTTCATTGGAAGACACACCCTGTGATTATCCAAGAATTAATCCTTCAAAGGTGCTGTCATTCTGGAAACCAAAATTCAATAATACTAACCTTGCAACGCGCGAATTTGAACGCAGAATGAAAGCGATTCATGCGACATGCAACGAGGCGGTTTTGCGACAGTACACCACGAAACTTTCAAAGCCACTATCGGAAATAGACCAAACTATAGCAAACATGGGATATTCTGAATTTGGTGCATTCGCTAATGAACAAGTAGGAGCAGTTGATCCCAACAATCCTCACTTGGAAAACATCAAAGCGTTTTACGAGCAAGGGATCGCTACGCTGCAACAACAAGCAGAAAACGATAAAAACTGGGAACAACAATTGAGAGATAAGTGGGACAGTCATTTGACCGAACTTCGTACTGCTCATTCCATCAGCACGCAGAAGCTTGCAGATCAAAGTTTGAAGGATGAAACGACGTACAATCAGCGTCGAACTGTGCAAAAATTGGGATTAAAAAATCAACGAAGAGCGAATCCTGTCGCTACTTACCCTCAATTCAGAAAAACGATTGGCTTTACTGCGAGAAGATCAGGAGGATACAATTGTGATCGTCCTGTCAACCGAGTTATCACGTATCAAGCCGCATTGCGAAGTAGTCAGAGTCAAGAGCTTCTTAACAATCGAAAAATTGAACGAGTGAATGTGGAAGTAGCTGTGAAAAACGGAACGGAAACGCGCGAAACCTTCTCGGTTACAGCATTCGGAAAAACGCGAACGATTACTTATAATTCACTCTCATTTGCGGTAAGTAATCCTGAAAAGTACACGAAACTCATGGCGTACGCTTTCCCTCACCAGTTGTCGTCTTATCAATTACTCGATGGAGACCATGGGAATTACATCACTTCGATGAATGACGACATCATCTATGACATCTGTGTAGTTGGCATGACTGACGATGGTTACGAATATTTCCAGAAACAAACATTGAAAGGAGGAAGTTTAGGCACGATTGAGCTCAAGAAAATTTCCGAATCAAAGCTGGATGCCAGCCTGATTCAATTGAACGCGAAACGGAATTCAAAGGCCGCTTCTTTCTCCTCTGAATTGGATTTGATCAAAGCTGAAAAGAAGTATTTCAAGGAAATCGACAGACGCGAAAAAATGGAGCAGTTCCGAGAAGCGCTGGCGACGGTCATCTATCCTTGCTATTCATTCGAATCGAGTACGTCGAATCTGGAAACGGAAGAAGATGAAAAAGAAGTAGCAGTTGCGGAAGGAACTTTATTAATCGAGACTGAACCGATCATCAAGCCCATAGAGGAATAGCTTATCGTATTTCAGCTTCCGCTCATCGAAATTGCACTTATTCCCGAATGGAATTATCAATCTTTCATTATTTTCAGAATAAATTAATGAAGGAAATATGAAAAAATTGATTTACACAGGAGCTATTGCACTCCTCGCGATCGGATTCGTGGCCTGTTCTGAGGCTGCCGAGGAAGTGAATGATGCGATGGACGAAGTTGAAATGATGGAAGAGTCCGTTTCTGAAGAAACAACTGAAGAACTCAATGAGGCACTTGATTTACAAAATGAAGCCGAACAGTTGGATGATGATTTAAGTGAATATCTAGAAACTCTTTAATTGAACAGGACATGAAAACAATACTATTATTAGGTGCTCTGATGATTTCTTTAGGATCATTTGCACAAGGAAGATCAGAAGTAGTAAAGGCCAAAAAAGAGATTGGAAATGCTCAAACTGACATGAAGGACAAAGCGGCCAAAGGCCAGCAAAAGGCAGAAGACAAAGTAAAAGAAGCCAAAGAAAAAGCCGAAGAAGCTAAAACCATGGCCAAGGATAAAATGGACGAGGCTAAGGAAAAGGTGAACAACGGTAATGCATACGGGAAGGACAAATTGGAAGAAACTGGACGTGAATTTGGACAGAACCGTGCAGCTGCAGCGAAAGAAAAAGCCAAAGAAGTTAAAACAGAAACTGAAGCTGAGGAAATGATTGAATCTTCAAAAGAAGAAACGAAAAAATCGATTTCTTCAATCGACGAGAAAATGACGGCTGCTCGAACGAAATTGACAGAGAAGTTAGAAGCAAAAGAAATTACGCAAGAGCAATTCACTGAGAAAATCTCAAAATTGATGGAATTCGAAAAGCGCAAAAACGCTATTGTTACTTCAATGGAGTAAACATCAACTCGTAAAGGAATAGCAAACGCATTGGTTTAGACCAATGCGTTTTTTATATATTCTTATTCTATTACACATCTTACCACTTTTGTTGAGCCCGTTTCTCTATCTCGAATTTTCAATAGATAGAGTCCTTTGGACAATTGGCTTTGATGAATTTGCAGTTCATTCTCCCCTGCCTTAAGTTCTTCCTGAGAAGAGAATACACCTTGTCCCGCGCCATTAATTAGCTCCAATCCGATCAATGAATTCTTTGTAGCCTCAATTTGAATGGCAAACTCACCATGCGATGGATTTGGAAATACCACCAGCCCTGTAAATATGTTTTCTTCAGTAAGACCAATTGTCGCTCCGGGTGGTAGAATGTTAATCGTTGTTCCGGTTGCCTTAACTGTTACTACAACCGTATCACAGTAGGCGCTCGTGCATCCGTTTATTGCTTCCGTAATCGTCAAACAAAGCGTAAAATTCCCAAGGCTTGAATATGTGTGCGTTGGATAAGCAAGAGTGCTTGTTGCTCCGTCACCAAAATCCCATAAATACGTAAGACCTGACGTACCTCCTGTGCTGTTTACTGCGTTATTCCAACAATAATATTGATTCACATTTAGTGAATCTTGAAGCAAAGTGAAACTCGCCGAGCAATTCGATGGTGGAACGACTCCCGTTACAACTAGCGTCCCTTCAACTGAATCCTTACAAAGCGTCTGAGAGTCTATCACAAGGTATTTATAATCATACGTTCCATTTGCCGGATAGGTATATGTAATGGATGAATTAGTAGGAAGCAATTGCACAGCCCCTCCGCTTCCGTGAAAGAAATAGCTGATGTCCCCGAACGACGAATCATCCGTAAGTACATATTCTCCCGGATTCGCTCCAGGAGTTATGATCAAACCTGCAAAAGATCCGCAACTCACTCCAATGACGTAAAGCGAGTCAGTTAAGGTATCTGAACAATTTCCTGTTGAATCGACTGCAATGTACGTGTAACTGTGCCATCCGTTCGAGGCATAGGTAATGGCAGCTGAACCTCCCTGCGAGAGATTTATCGTACCCGAAGCATTCGTTGAATAAAACATTCCACTCGCTGCATTTGTTGAATTATCCGAGATTGTGAATTCACCCGAAACTGCGCCTTGAGTTACGTTAAGAGAGGCTTGTATCGTGCATGGTAAAGGATATCCAGAAACGACAATCGCTCCAGACAAGGTGTCCGAACAATTTCCAGTGGAATCTAACACTATGTACTCATATAAGTAAACTCCATTCGAAGGATAATTGACGGTAATCGAAGTGCTTGGCAATAACTGCGTCGCTCCTTGACCATTTCCAGGGTCAAAATAACTCACAGAAGCCCCACCTGTTGAGTTGTCCGTAATCATATATTCTCCGAGTCCAGCTCCGGGTGTCAACGTCAAGTCAGCCTGAACAGTGCAGGGTGTTGGTAATCCCGAAATAATAAATACTCCCGTAATCGTATCAATACATCCTGTAGACACATTTTCGGTTACATAGGTATACGGATAACTTCCATTGGAACTAAAAGATATATTTCCAGAATAAGGCCAACCAACTGAGTTAATTGCGAAGGTAGTAGTTTGAGGATTCGCTCCTGCACAATATAACTCTCCCTGATTTACATTTGTCGACTGATCTGTAAAGTAAATATTCCCAGGTGAATTCTCAGAAGAGGTCAAACCGGCCTGACAACCAGTGAAGGAATTAATTACCAGACTATCGATGATACTGTCAGCACATACAATCTGGTTATTGGTAATTCTATATTTATATACGTACGTTCCATTTCCATTAAGATTCACGGTGGTTGTGGTCCCTTGATAAATCTGATAGGCGGGATTAACAAACGTATTTAATGGCCCTAAAAACCTGATACTTGCATACGTAACTCCGTTAAAAGTAGGGTCTTCAAAAATGATCTCTCCAGGAGTACTAGTTGTTGTCCATTGAACTGGTGACATTGGAGGGCATGGTACGCCGGAGATGGAAATAACCCCCTGAATACTGTCAGTACATTGCGTTGAAGCGTTTTCAGTTGCGTACGTGTATTGGAAGGTGTGATTTGACGCAAAATTAATCACAGTACCAACTCCCGGAAGGACTGTAGACGTTTGTGGAATGGCATCCGCACAATAGAAGGTTCCTGATGTAAAATTTGTTGAAGTATCAAGGAGGGTTACTTCTCCCGGCCCTGGTCCCATCGTCCACTGAATATCCGCTTGGCATGGACTACCTGATGGATACGAGAATACAACAACCGAATCGGTGATGGTACTCGAACAGAGGCTATCAGTTACGGTATACGTGTAATAGTACACTCCGTTTGCATTGAAGACCATTGCATAACTACCTAAATTGCTTATTGTCGATGAATATGAGCCAATTCCGGGATCAGGAGTGAACGATAACGAGCCCGACCATGTTCCCGTAACGTTTGTCGAATTATCATAGAAATGATAATACTGAGGATTCGGGTTTAAATGCGTCACCGATGATCCCGCCTGTAAGTTACATGGAGGCGGATATGAAGTTACATTGATAACTCCATTGATTGTATCCGAACAATTCGAAATACTATCATGTGTTACATAGGTATATGGATAACTTCCATTCGCTGAGAAAAAAATGTCATCCCAAATGTAATTATTCCAACCGCTCCAACCATTAAAATTCAGCGTTGACGGCGATGCTCCTGGACACGTAAACGTTCCTGTTGTGAAATTTGAAGATTGATCAAGAATCCGATAAGTCCCGTCAGAAATCCAATAAAGATGAGTCGCATTGATTCCTGCTTGACAACTTGTGACTGTAGAAATAGAGAATGACACCAAAATACTGTCGTAGCAACCTCCTGGCCCATTGTTGACGTGGTACCAGAAAGCATGTGGGCCATTCGAGTCGGTCGTCAAAGTTGATGAAGTGTTTACGTTGGATAAATTCGTATTCCCTGTAATTGTACTGGCGACAGGGTTTGCCAGATTAAATTGGATCGAGCCATTTTCACCCGGACTAGTAAGTGTTGGGTCAGAAACCGTAAAATCCCCCGGATTGGGAGAAATAGAGACGGTTGGTGGAGTTATTAAACACACCTGAATGGAACTCACAATTGTATCGGAACAATTAGTAGAGGAGTTGCTTACAATGTAGGTAAAGGGATGTGATCCAGTGCTGGGAAATATCACAGACACTGTTTCTCCCGGTAAGAAGTTTGAAGATGCAGGAGTTGCACCAGGAGTTAATAAGGTTATCGATGTCGCGTTGATTGAATTATCTGTAAATAATTTCTCCCCGCTAATCGATCCGCTTTGATTCGTCCAAATCGGTTGACATACTTGCGAAAAGAGGTTGCTCGACATTAAAAAGAGTACGACAACTAGTAAGAGTGATTTAAATGGTTTCATGCGTAAATGACAATTAGGTAGGTGTAAAAAGTTCTATTACTCCTATAGACTCCCACAAACCCAAAAAGGCTGCACGCGTTATTTTTTTTCTAGAAAAAGTGAACACAGAAGAAACCAACACACTATTAATCAAGTCATAAACTCCCAAGCACTTTGATACCCTTCAATGGTTTCCGTGAACTTCAAGAATTGATCATAAAACTTGTCGAGTCCGATGGTTGTGCTATCTCCAATGACCACCAACTGCTCTTTCGCTCTTGTTAGTGCAACGTTCATTCGGCGGTAATCTTTTAAGAAACCGATATTCCCATCTTGATTTGACCTCACCAAAGAAACAATAATTACAGGCATTTCCTGCCCCTGAAAACTGTCTATGGTACTCACTTTTATCCCCTTAGACAACATACTTTTCGCCAACTGAACTTGCCCAGCATATGGAGAGATAAATCCAATTTCGTTCGTATTCCAGTTATTTGCAGCAATGACCTTTTGAATGATATCCAATTCCCCTTCGTTTGTTAAACTACGTCCATCCTCCCCTGCTTTCTCCTCAAATCCTGTACCAGCAGTATCGTAGAAGAGAACGTGTGATGAATTATCCGTTTGATTAGATGGTGTTTTCAACTTTCCCTCATAGAAGTAATCATTTGAAAACTGCGCGATTGATTCACGCATTCGATATTGTGTATCCAGGAAACGAATGTTTTCGCATTGTTTGAAGCAATGCTCCAATATGGATACGTCAAACCCTTTTCGGGCTGCTTCCGCAGACAACACAGTTGGTGGAAGTTGGTACGGATCGCCTGCCAACACCCAATTATCAGCGAATGGAAAAACTACCCAAGCCAAAGGCTCAATCGCCTGTCCTGCCTCATCCATGATTAGCACATCGAAGCTGGCGTCATTTTTCAGAGCATTATGAATTCCAATGGGCGTTCCAAGCACAACATCGGCCGCCTCAAAACACTTATGCGCAGAATACTCACGAACATCTTTGATCTCCTTTCGAATTCGTTTCACTTCTTGCATCAACGCTCTCCTCTGCTCTCGCTCGGCCTTTCCAAAGTTGCGTTTGTACTGATAAGACATCTTGCGCAATTCTTCTGCGCGAATTTTTAATTTTTTGATCTCCTTTTGTTCTTTGGAGTCCTTCATTTGTCCTTCCAGCGTATGCGGAAAGATGGCATCATCTACTTTCGTAGTGTTTCCCACACGCAAAATATTGACTCCATACCTCAACAAACCTTTCGCCACATTATCTACAGCTGCATTGCTGGGAGCAGTCACTAAAACGCGCTTCCCTTGTTTGATCAATTGCACAATCCCCTCGATCAAAGTAGTTGTTTTTCCGGTTCCAGGAGGTCCATGAAGTATTGTTAAACCTTCACTTTCCAAGATACCATTCACTGCGGCGCGCTGACTCTCGTTGAGGTTTTCATTTTGAACATCCACTTGAACTTGAGAAGAATTCAGTGAACCGAACTTCGCATCACCATGAATCAAGCTAAAGAGCTTTGATATTTCCGCCTGTTGACCAATGTGATTAACGGCTGTTTTCATGCATTCGCTCGTATAATGATCGGGTGCAAGTTTCAGCCCAACTCCTCTGTCTTCGATCCAATCAGGAAAATCCGGGGCATACAATCTGACCATCCCTTTCTGGCCATCAATGGATAGAAGAATTCCTTTTACTGATTCTTCACCGTCCATGACGCATTCCACTGCACTACTATCGCGAAAAGCAGAAGTATCCGTTGCGTAAGGAAGTTTAAACGAAATCTCAGGATAATCAGCGTAACCAAAGGATTTACGCACGACATTAATGGGGTGAAGCATAAGCCCGAGTGATTTCAAGTGCTTGAAACCCTCTTCTTCCTTTGCTCCATACCGATGTTCCTGCTCTTTCATGTCCAATGAAATGCAGTTGAGTAAATTCTTTTGGTGTGAATGTAATTCGCTCATTCGAATAAACGTTTTTTTCTACGAGTTACCGAAAAAATGTCTTTTCGGAGATTATTTCTCATTTTTTATTGTGTCCAATTCTAGTTTCAGTGCGGAAAACTCTGCTGATTTCCCCAAACCGTCGTACACCTTCAATAGGGTTTCCATGATCTCTACGTTCGCCTGATTGGAATCGTACAGCCTTTCGAGATACATTTCGCTTTCCACTAAGAGTGATTGATACTTTTCCGACGATACCCCTTCCGGCAATTCTTGTTGCTCACCGTGCCCTGGGGAATTTGGTTGATTCATTTTCCAGATTCGATAAATGAGCTGAGCATCATCAAATCGCTGGGTACCTAGCCGCGCATTTACGTCAAAATTGGTTGAATCAACTTGCAGGCATTCTTGATAGTAGTGTTGAGATTTTTCTGAATCACCCAGCTGTTCGTACGAATTACCCAGCGCAAATAACTCATCAGCACTGACTTCATTCAATTGCTTACTTAGATCATACGCCAACGCGTACATTTGATTTGATCGCACAAAATTCAACGCACTTTTCAGGCGCATACCTTGATTAATACTCGCGTCTTTCAATCTCCTTCGGCTATTATTGAGGTGAATTAATACAATTTCATTTCGGTGGTCCTTTTCAAGTTGATCAAAGGTTTTTCGCGCCATATTTGCCCAAACGATGGACCATAGTGAATCCTCTTCGGTGGAATACTTGACTAATTTTTTGAAATTATCGCCCTTGATCCCTAAGATTTTCCACTTATCGACTTGAGAGAAATCATCCTTATTGAGAATCTCTTCAATCGTTGATAGACCTGAAAGGATCCATACCTTTCCCTTTGTGGTATCTCCCGCTTTTATCGTAATTTCTCCTTCGGTAATATCTTCAATCGCGCTCTTAAGTAGTTCCTCTTGCGAAAAGCCGAACATCGAATTGACCAGAAATAAGAGCACGTAGAAGTGGTTCATGTTTCTTTTTTATCTAGTGATTTCCGTCAAAAAATTTCCAAAGCGGATCATTCGGTACTGGAGCCTCTACTGAAATTACTTCTTTGGATGTTGGGTGCTCAAACGTCAACTTTCTCGCATGAAGGCATATTGAACCATCTTTATTCGATCGTCTTGCCCCGTATTTTAGATCACCCTTAATGATACAACCGATTTGCCCTAGTTGACAGCGTATTTGATGGTGTCGCCCTGTTTCCAATTGCACTTCAAGCAGATGATATTTATCTGATGAAGCGAGCCATGTATATTCTAAGACCGCCCTTTTCGATCCATTTACTTCTTTAGTATGAGCATAGGATTTATTCTGCCGTTCATTTTTCTTCAACCAATGTTCTAATCTCCCACTTTTTCGCTCTGGCATCTTTTCCACAATTGCCCAATACACTTTCTTAGTAGTCCCATTTCTGAATTGCTCATTGAGTCGAGACAACCCTTTACTCGTTCGAGCGAATACCAGCGCTCCCGTTGTTGGTCTGTCCAAACGATGAACGACTCCACAAAAGACATTACCTGGTTTATTGAATTTTTTCTTTAGGTAGTCCTTGATCTCGTCTGTAATCGGTGCATCTCCAGTTTTATCGCCTTGAACGATATCACCAGAGTGTTTGTTGATTACGATGGTGTGGTTGTCGAGGTGAAGTACTCGATTTTCCGATAGTCCGATTTTCTGATTTTCCGATTCGCCCATTGATTGTTGGATTGTTGGATTGTTGGATTGTTGGATTGTTGGATTGTTGGATTGTTGGATTGTTGGATTGTTTAAGTTAAGAGAGACAGTTTATGCGAAACTTTGACATTTGTTTTATTATCCCGTTCAATTTCATAGATATCAAAGTGTGATCATCTTGTTTGAGAAATCCAAGTTCCTTTGAAATTTCCATTTGTGTTTCCAGTTCATATGCTGATCCCATTGAATAATCAAGAAATCTACTAAAATCCTTGTTTGAATTTCGAGTACTTCCTTCAGCAATATTCGATGGTATCGAGACCGATGCTCTCCTCATTTGATTAACGATTCCGAACTTCTCTTCTTTCGGAAAACGAGCGGTCAAATGATATATTTCAACACTTAAATCCTTACTTTCTTTCCAAAACTTCAAGTCTTTATATCTATGCATTTCAGTCAATAATTCGGTTCTCTATTTAAGTTAACTAAATTATTCAAAGAAAATACGATGTCCATATACGAATCCAAACACGTAGTGCTCCCAAAATCCAATGATCCAGTTAATAGCTCTCATCCTCATTCGGAAAGTCTCCACTCTTAACATCTTCGATGTAGCGATGGAACGACCCTAGCATTTCTTGATACAAGTTGTGGTATTTACGCAAGAAACGAGGATTAAACTCATTATTAATTCCAAGCATATCATGAACAACCAATACCTGACCGTCGACACCGTTTCCAGCACCGATACCGATAATTGGAATGTTCACCGATTCAGCAACCTTCTTTGCCAGTTCGGCAGGAATCTTTTCCAAAACGATGGCGAAACAACCTGCCTCTTCCAATAACTTAGCATCTTCAAGCAATTGCTTTGCCTCATCATCTTCCTTTGCTCGGACAACATAGGTCCCGAATTTATAGATAGACTGAGGTGTTAACCCCAAATGTCCCATTACAGGGATTCCTGCGGAGAGAATACGTGCGATAGATTCTATCACCTCACGACCGCCTTCTAATTTTACAGCATGTCCTCCCGACTCTTTCATGATACGAATGGCACTGGATAACGCTTCGCGTGAGTTTCCTTGGTATGTTCCAAAAGGCAAATCTACTACGACCAATGCGCGCTCTACAGCTCTCACAACTGACGAAGCATGATAAATCATCTCATTTAGTGTGATCGGTAGCGTGGTTTCATGACCAGCCATTACGTTCGAAGCAGAATCTCCCACGAGAATCACATCAATTCCTGCTGTATCTATGATACGCGCCATAGAAAAATCGTATGCGGTGAGCATGGAAATCTTCTCACCTTCGTTTTTCATTACCTGTAATACTTTAGTAGTAACTTTCTTAACGTTTTTGTGCACTGACATAAGCCTAATTTCTTTTTGTCAAATCTACGTAAAAGCAGATAAATAACGACACTTCACGCATTTTTGACATGTAGGGATAACCCCCGAACAATTAATTCTCATTAATTTTGTAAAAAAACCCTTCTAGGGAATGGTTGTATCGGAATTTATCCGTAATATTGCACCCCGTTTTGAACGGATCAACAAGAAATTGAGTGTCATGGATTTTATTAAAGAACTTGAGAAAGAGATCATTGAGGCAAATAACCTTCCTGATTTTAAAAGTGGAGATACTATCGTAGTATCATACAAAATTAAAGAGGGTAACAAAGAGCGTATCCAGCAGTTCCAAGGAGTTGTATTGCAACGTAAAGGAACAGGTTTGACTGAAACATTTACTATCCGTAAAATGTCAGGAAACGTTGGTGTTGAGCGTATCTTCCCATTGGCTTCTCCATTTATTGATGCGATCAAGGTGACGAAGAGAGGTGATGTACGTCGTGCACGTATCTTCTACTTCAGAGAGCGTACTGGTAAATCAGCTCGTATTAAAGAGAAAAGAACTTTCGCATAGTCGAAATTCAATATATTTTGAAGTCCCGATTGATTTTTCAGTCGGGACTTTTTGATTTTGGGCTTCGGCTGCGCTCAGCCCGCAAAATATATCTTACCATACCCCGAGATTTGAGCGGAATCGAAGCCTGCAAAATATATCTTACCATACCCCAAGAGTTGAGCGGAATCGAAGCCTGCAAAATATATCTTACCATACCCCAAGAGTTGAGCGGAATCGAAGCCTGCAAAATACATCTTACCATACTCCGAGGGCTGAGCGGAGTCGAAGCCCGTACTCTTCACTTCACATTTCCCTATTCCATAAGCTCCCCCCTGAATCAACAACATGCTTTGAGTTTTGTGCAGTACTCTGTAATTTAGCAATCCATGACCAGAAGGAAGAAAACCAGCTTTACTATTGAACGACTCGTTCTACTCGCTATATCTTTAGTAGTACTCATATTCTGTGCGTGGTATTTCTTTATTCGACCCTATACCGTAAACTCGGGTAACCTTCAAGCTCTGCCTCAAGGATTTGTTTCGCACGGAATCGACGTATCGCATCATCAGGGGGAAATTAATTGGGATGTAGTTTTCGACCAAATGGACACTACGCTTTCCTTCGTTTATTGTAAAGTAACAGAAGGCACGCACTTTACAGACAGTCAGTGGAAGCGAAATCATACCACTCTCACGGAACGTGATATCAAACATGGAGGATATCACTTTTTTACTCCCGATGTTTCAGGGAAACTTCAAGCAACGCACTTTCTGAATGAATACACTCCTCGCAAATCGGAATTGCCTCCTGTGTTGGATGCAGAAGTTGAAGCGTCGACTGATCAAGGCTTGATCAGCGGAATGAAGGAATGGTTGACAGTTGTTGAAACTCAAACAGGTATTCGGCCCGTGATTTACACTTCCTATTCTATGTATCGTGATAAAATGAAGGGAAAATTCGACGGTTATCAATTTTGGATCGCTAGCTACAATCCGAATGAAACTCGTGTGCAGGACGCTGAAATTATTCACTGGCAGTATAGTGATCGTGGAAGCGTTCCAGGCATCAATGGTTCTGTCGATTTGAATTTTTCGAAGCAGTCTTTTCGTGAAAGGATTGAGTTAGCGCAATGAGGTTCAGAGTCAGGAAACTATTGATTTCGCACAGGCAGCAAACTTACGATGATAAACTTACGCTCTCTAAATCGACGAGAAGAACGCTTTGGTAAGAGGGTGAGGTTCAGAGTGAGAGTGAGTGATAAGAGCTCAATCACAAAAACGTTAATCTGGAAGAACACTCCGCACTCGCACTAAGCATCCGCTCTGCAAACCTACATCCCTTCAATCACGAAGTCGGTACGTCTGTTCTTAGCACGGTTCGCAGCAGAATCGTTTTTCACTTTTGGTTTAGTTTCTCCGAAACCTTTCGCTGTTAACCTGGACTCATCTACCCCCAAAGAAATGAGGTAGTTTCGAACTCCGTTCGCACGTTCATCAGATAATTCCAAGTTACGTTGATCATCACCTACATCATCCGTATGCCCTTGAATAGCGACTGTAATTGACTCATTTTCATTCAGGAATCGTGCGAATCCTTTCAGTATGAATTTTGATCGCGCATTCATCATAGAAGAACTTGTCTGGTATAAGATATCGTTGATCGTATAAGCTTCACCCATTTTCAATTCACGAACATTCAAATCCTGTCCTCTGATGGCGACGTTCTCCTTTATTTCCTCCTGTTTGATCACTTTTGCATCGAACGCATGACCTTCTTTCTTTACAGTCACCATGACATCTCCGGGAACATCTTTTTTCACAATAGCTGCATACTTTCCGTCGTTTCCATTCACTTTCACTTTCGTGACTTCATCCGATCCTTCATACATGACTTCGATCGTTGCATCCTTCACTCCTTCTCCATTCTCATCCTTCAATTCTCCTTTCAAGATTGAAACAGGTTGAGGTCGCGCTTCTTCGTACAATTCGAACGCGTAGATATTCCAGTCTCCACGCACAGTTGAAGAATAGTACGCCAATTCACCATCAATCGACACAAACAAACCAAGTTCATCCGCTTCAGTGTTGATCGGATACCCAATATTCTTTGGTTCTGTCCAAGAGCCGTTTTCTTTTCGCGTGTAGAAAATGTCTAATCCACCAACACCCTTGCGATCCTTGGTGCATTCAGATACAAAATAGAGTGTTTCACTATCCTGATGTAAGAAAGGGCTTTTGTCTTTACCTCCTGTATTAATTTCATCAAACGATCGCGCTGTTCCCCAGCTTCCATCAGCATTTCGTTCTACAACGAAAATGTCATTATCACGTGTGCTCGGTCCGTTGACCGTGTAATACAAGGTATTTCCATCTGCCGAAAGCGACGGTTGGGCATCCCAGCGTCCTTTTCCATTGATTTTATCTCCTAAATTTTTGAGTGGCGTCCATTGGTAGTCGTTTCCTCCCTTCCCAGAACGCTCGTATGTCGTAGAATACAAATCACAGTTCATGTATTTCTGACCACTAATTTCGATTGGATTACATGCACACAAGATCATTTCCTTGTTATCAACAGACATCGTTGCTGCTCCATAGCTTGCAAAGGAACCGTCATTGAAAGGATTAGCCACTGGCGCACCTTGGGTAAACGGTCCTGTCATTCCCTCTCTCTCTGCAATAGTGAACTCTTCTACAATATTGGATTGGATATCACCCAAATTCTTTCGGTCCAGTTTCCGTGTAAAGAACATCAGTTCGTTATCTGGAGAGATCATTGGAAAATACTCGTTGTTCGGTGTACTAACGCGTTGAACAATTTTCGGTTCGAACGGCACCTCTTCGTTCAAAATCTCTTGCTGTTCATCATATTTTGCCAGAACTTCATCTACGTCGGAAAGTCTCTTTGTATAATCAGATGGGTAGCGATCCGTATCCGAATGCTTGAATTTTTTAAACTCGCGAAACCACTTGACAGCTTCGTCTGTTTCCTGCTGCGTGTAATTGATTACTCCGAGGTAATAGGTACAATTGGCATGGAAATCAGGGCAGATATCGAGCGTAGCCAAAAACATTTGTTCGGCTTTCTTGAAACTTCGGTCTCCGAATTTTGGATCTGGCTGGGTCTCGTAGTATTTCACGCCATTCGTGTATGCGTACATCGCGTACTCATAATAAGCCGTGGCATTTTCATCATTCATTTCAATTGCCGCATTGAAATTATCTACGGCGGTCTGCGGATCTTGCGCGTTGATCCCTGCATTAATCAATTTCATTACCTTTTTAGAAGGCGGCATACAATCTTCGTCTTCTTCCTGAGAAAAAGCGTTCATTGTCAATCCTAGAAATAAAGCAGTGAGGGAAGTAATGTAAAATATTTTCATTCAGATCTAGCTATTTAGTTCTTACGGATAGGGTAAAAACAAATTCCGTACCTAATTATTTATATCGCAGAAAATGGTGAAAAGTTACATGTAGTATAGTTATTTTTTGAAATCAACTCACCGCGTCTAAATCCGAAGAGAGAAAGCCATCATCCAACAATGAATCATCCAGTGCCTTTCGCTGATGGTAATCTTCCCCTTCTATCGATTTGAGCAGGTGTCCAACTCCCATATACAATGGGACAGCAATCCACACGAACATGACGAGCGAAACGATTCCCAAAATGAAGGTCATGAAAAGATACGTTCCAATTATCTGAGGATCCTCAAGCGATCCCCCGTCAATAAAAAAAGCGATCGGAATGTATAATGCAAAGGTGTAGAAATGTGTCACAGAACCTACCTCCATGGCAATTCCAAAGATCTTCCTTCCTGTGAGCACATTAAATCCCTTCATCTGTCTTCGAAAAGCCGAACGTGCGGATAAAAACACCATGATCATCACACAAGGGACGAATAATAGCGTCAGCATATCGATGAACAAGGTGATCATTAAAAAAGAGACTAATCCTGCGGCTAGTGAGGCCAATAAGGCAAATTTGGTGTGTCGGCTTAATTGGTTGTTGGTATCCATAATGTTTTATTTTGTAAGATTCTCAAATGCTTTTTCAATTGTCGGGTAGCGGAAAATGAAGCCAGAATCGAGCAGTGCTTTCGGAACTACGCTCATCCCATCCAACACCAGAGAGGGCTCAGTATTGATAAGTCTAGCACCGATTTTCAATGCAAACTCAGGTGTCGGAAATCCAAATGGCCGTCCATTCGCTTTTCTCAATGAACGCATGAATTCTGTGTTCGAAACGGGATTAGGTGCGCCCATGTTGATCGGGCCTTTCATACCATTATTCACAATGTGATCCACTGCAAACACAAAGTCATCGATGTGAATCCAGCTCATCATCTGTTTCCCTGAGCCTTGCTTTCCTCCCAAAAATAGTTTCGTCAAACGATTCACAACGGGAAATGCCCCGCCTTCCTTTCCGAGAACCACAGTAGTTCTGAGTGCAACTTGTTTCACTTCCGAGTAGGTGAAAGAATACATGGTATCCTCCCATTCTTTGGAGACATGGGCAATAAAGCTATCTGCGTAGTTCGTATCCTCTTCCGAATTCGGTTGGTTCACGTCGTATTCGTAGATGGAAGCGCCAGATGCATTGATCCATAGCTGCGGTTTGTCCTTACAAAGGTCAATCGCCTGCCCAATAACTTGCGTGCTTTCTATTCTGCTTTTGAGGATGGACTTTTTATTTTCGCCCGTATGTCTGCAATTGACAGATTTTCCCGCCAGGTTGATAACCGCTTCCGCACCTTCCAGTTCAGATTGCCACTCATCAAGTTTTTTTCCATCCCAACGCGCGTAGCGGATATTTCCATTCGAATCCATCGGTTTACGAACCAGACCGATCACTTCATGTGTTTTTGAAAAGTGATTAACCAGATGTCCTCCGATAAATCCATTTGCTGCTGCGATTACTATTTTCTTCATCTTCAATTCCAATTATCTTGAGCTATTTTCTAATTCGTTCCTAAATAAATCAGACCGCTAATGACTAACAAGAGCATCCACTGACCTAGTTTCAGGTAATTCCATGGAAAGCGTTTTGAAATCGCTATTCCGATTAACCATACGATTGCGTATCCGAGAAAGTACACCGACAGCAATTGCAGAAGTGTCTTTTCGTTTTCAAAAAAGTCGGTGAAATTGATCAATATGAGCCCGACTGTCGCAAAGAGTAAATCAAATGAAACCCAATGCCACCCGCTTCGGGCCATAGTCCATTTCTCTCGTACGATATGTTGCTGATCACCGTTCAACTCAGGTTCAAGTAGTTTCAACTCGCGATCTCCCACAACCGTGTGTACAAGGAATGCTAATAAAGTCAGAATGCTCGCTATTAATATCGGGATACTCATATCATCTTTATTTCTTCCTTACTCGTTTTCTATTAAATTTTTCATGGCTACATCGACAGTAGGATAGTGAAATTCAAATCCGGTTTGGATCAATTTCTCTGGTCGAATGAACCGACTTTTGAGGATTAACTCCGTTTCTGTCTTAATGATTCGCGCTCCTAGTTTCAGCAAGCCAACGGAAGCTGGCAATCCAAACGGACGCTTGCATGCTTTTCTCAGTTTTTGCATGAAATCTTTATTTCGAACGGGGTTGGGCGAACCAATGTTGATTACCCCGTCTATTTCAGTAGTATTTAAGACATGTTCAACTGCTCGACAGAAGTCGTCGATGTGAATCCAACTAATCATTTGATTTCCTTTCCCTTGTTTCCCGCCGAGGAAGAATTTGACTAATTTTTTCATCACAGGAAATGCCCCTCCGTCTTCACCTAACACTATCGTTGTTCGCAGTGCGATTTGCCGAACATGTTTAATAGTGAAGTCGAAGAAGGCTTTTTCCCATTGTTGACAGACATCAACAGAAAATCCTGATCCAATAATGTGTTCACTTTCTGAATTCGCTTTTTCCAATGAATGCGCATAAATCGTAGCGCTGGCCGAATTAATCCACACCTTAGGTTTGACCTTGCATGCTTCTATTGCCTTGCCTAAAATGTTGGTACTTTCTAATCTGCTTTGAAGAATGAGGCGTTTGTTTTCTTCGTGATAACGGCAATCTACCGACTTTCCAGCCATATTGATTAAAGCTTCTGCTCCCTCTAAATAATCCTTCCAATCACCTAACGATTTTCCATCCCAAAGAACATATTTGATATTTCCTTCGTCTGGAATCGGTTTACGAACCAAGGCAATTACTTCGTATTGCTCCGAAAAGCGTTTAGCGAGATGATCTCCTAAAAACCCATTTGCTGCTGTGATGATTATTTTTTTCATTGGAACTATTGATGCATTCGCATCGGCTTATAATTAATAGATAAAGACGAATGGATAAATCAGCATTCTAAATACAATGAGAGAAATGGTCAGCCAAGAGCTTAATCCCAGTAATTTTACTCTTCTAGCGTGTTCCACAAACATTAATGTTACGACTACGCCGAACATGAATGCTGGCAATAGTCCTGATTGCAGGCCAAACAACTCAACGAAGCCCAACACCAATTCCGCACCGCCCAAGGCTAATGCCCCGAGCAAGCTCAAAAATGCGACATGGCCGAGATAGGTGAATAAGCCGCGTTGCTTTAACAACTTGAACACTATAGCTTGAAGCCCTAATTGTAAGATGAACAGCACAAATTCAAATGAGAAATGCTCGTAATGAAGAAAAGTGCTGAGTTCATTATTGAAATAACTTCCGACTAACCAATAGGTCATTAAGCCACAAAAAGCGATGAATACAATTCTCCAAAACGCATTGAATTGTGGAGTGCAAGCACACGCACCATTACACACGGCGGGCGCAATGATTTTTCTATTGAAACTAATGAACCGATACAACAACTGTAGTACTCCATAAATTGGAAGAAAACGGCAAATGAATGCAGCCACTTTCCACCTCATACTAATTACGTCAATCATACTATCGACGCCATAAAGCGTGCTCCTCCCCTCTCTGACGTATGCTATTTCTGCCTTTGCACGTTCTCGGTCGAATGAAAGTTCATCATCGCTGATCGCTTCCTGATATGACAAACGTGAGTGACTTTGAATAAATCCGAATCTGACAAATACACGCGTGTACCATGCGCAGAGTGGGCAATTCTCATCGTAAAGCAAATAATTGGTATGTAATTCAGTCGTGCTCATTTTTACTATTTTCAATAATTATTGAAAACTTTATTCAAAAAAAATCTATTTCCATTTCCGAATTAAGGTTCCAAAAAATGTATTCTCCTCAATTTTCATCAAGGTTTCGGATGCTTTGCTCATTCTTCCAACGAGACGTTCGAGATCACCCACTGTTTTCACGAAGTTCAAGGATTGAGGATCTGCTTCATCTACATTTTTCAATCTGTTCAAATGATGCATTAACGGTTCGATTTCTCTTCTTTGACGTTCACGCGTGATTCGCTTCGCCACTTCCCAGATGTCTTTCTCCGCTACGAAAAATTCTTTGCGATCACCTGGTTTAGCTGACTTATATACCAAATTCCAAACGATTAACTCTCGAACATTTGTGTTAACACCTCCACGTGAAATCTCTAAGGTTTCCATGATTTCATCCGTGCTTAGTGCTTCATCACTTGTCAAAAGCAAGGCATGGATCTGAGCCATTGTCTTGTTTATCCCCCACTGAGAACCGAAGTTACCCCAGAGTTGAATGAATTCTAATTGTGCTTCTGTAAATTTCATATTCCAAATATATAAAACTTTCAGTAATTATTGAAAGTAAAATAAGTTTTTTCCTCTCATCACAAATTCAGATCACTTTTTAAAGGGATTCCGTATTTTGGAAATCGAAAAATTACTCTTTATGAAATATCTCTCTATTATTTGCTTTTTGCTGGTGTCTACTTCTGTGCTCCACGCACAGCGTAAAAAAGATTCCAAAGAAGAAAAATCTGGAATTGAAGCTTCTACTGTCTCCGGATTATCCTTTCGATTGGTGGGTCCTGCACTGACTTCTGGTCGTATCGCTGATATCGCCGTTGATCCCAACAATCACAATGTGTGGTATGTTGCTGCTGCCTCTGGTGGGGTTTGGAAGACGACGAATCACGGAACAACATTTAACCCAATTTTCGACAATCAAGCGTCCTACTCTATTGGATGCGTGACCTTGGCTCCGACAAACTCAAATACTGTTTGGGTAGGAAGTGGAGAAAACAACAACCAACGTTCTGTCGCTTATGGCGATGGACTTTACAAGTCGATGGATGGAGGAAAATCTTGGAAAAGCGTAGGATTAAAAACCTCAGAGCACATCGGCATGATAGCCATTCATCCCGAAAATTCGAATGTGGTTTTTGTGGCTTCTTATGGACCACTTTGGGGTGCTGGTGGAGAGCGCGGTATCTATAAAACCGAAGATGGCGGTGAAACTTGGGAAGCCGTTTTAGAAGTTAGCGAGCACACTGGGTTTAACGAGGTTTATTTTGACAAAGCAGATGCAAACATTATGTATGCAACAGCACATCAGCGCAGAAGACACGTGCATACATACATTTCTGGGGGACCAGAATCGGCAATCTATAAATCGACTGACGGAGGAAAAAACTGGAGAAAGCTTTCTTCTGGATTACCTAAAGGAGATGTTGGTAGAATAGGCTTGGCTTTACCTCCATCCGATCCAAATAGATTATATGCAATCATAGAGGCGACTTCAAAAACGCAAGGAGTTTATCGCTCTGACGATAAAGGCGAAAGCTGGAAAAAGCTAAATAAATACTC
>JBGCDF010000099.1:0-17121 GCA_045105095.1 Crocinitomicaceae bacterium
TACTTCACATTCAACATATCAAGAACATTGTTATTCATTGAGTACAGATGGAACTCTGCCAAGTTTTGATAGTTACGAAGTTTCGCACCATGATACCCTCCAATTGACTTGTGATAGTAGGATGCTCGAGAACTTCCAAAAGTACCTGGTGTCTCTAATACACGATAATTGGTGTTTGCACTCAACATAGCGAACTTGTACGAGTCAGAAACTCTGTTTTGGTACTTACGTTCGTAATCCTCTTCACGTGCTTTTTCCACTCCTTTTCTTCCTGCAGCATCAATTTTGGCCTGCAATTGAGGATTCTCTTTCAGTTCTAGATCCATGATGGCATTGTCAGCTGGAGTTGCTACCATTGGATAGGCGCGTTCTGCTTCTGGAACCCAGTGAACGTAACTTCCGTCTGCTCTCTCCATGGTTCCAATATAGTTCGAATCAACCCCTACAAAATCAATAAGCATTAAGACAGCCAAACCTCCTCCAATTGCCATGGAAGGCAAAGAAGTAAAGAAGAACAGGGCAATGATTCCAATTCCGAAAATGGCGAATAAAATCGAACGCGTAGTTGAGCTGCTAAATACATCTTTACGGAATTTTCGAATACTGTCTTTCGCTTTTTCCGTTCGTTCGATACTCGCCTGCACATTCGCATCGATAAATGCATTTAACTGCTGAGGATCATTCAGGCTGATTTTCCGTTCCGTTTGGAATCGCTGAATATCCTGCGGTGACATTTGCTTTAATTCGTCAAGAATGCCCTCGGCAACTAATTTCTCATCTAGTGCCCTTTCGGTTGCATCAATCTCCGCCTTTGAAGAGTAAACATTATCGATTCCAACCATTTTCAATCCTATCAGGAATACGAGGAATGATCCAGAAACAATTAAAAACTTCTTCCCATCAGCCTTTAGATTTTCACGTTCATCAAAGAACTTCTGAAGAATCATCACAGCTATGACAGGGAAGGTTAATTCCAACAGGATCAATATGATCGTAACCGTTCTGAAACTGGCATATAACGGAATATTATCTATAAAAAAGTCCGTAAGTCCCATGAAGTGTTTACCCCATGAGAGCATCAACGCTAATACTGAAACTGCTAGGTATACCCATTTGATTCGATCTTTCAAAAAGACCATTCCCAGTAATGCAAGGAATACCACTATTACTCCAAGGTAAACCGGGCCAGACGTTATTTGTTGTTCCCCCCAATACAAAGTACGACCGAGTATAGCCTGCTGCTCCTCACGTGTGTAATCACCGTCTTCTACCAAGTCAGTAAACTTAGTATCTGCAATCGCAAAACTATTGTGAGAACCTTTAACATATGGCGAAACCAGAGTAAATGATTCGTCTATTCCGTAACTCCAATTTGTGATGTAGTCTTTATCTAGTCCATCTTTGGATTTCGCTTCAGACCCATCTGGAGAAATGGATAAATCATTTGCACCACGAATGGTATGTTTCGCATAGTCATTAGTCATGGAAATACTTCCGTAGTTAATGAATAGAGCGATGAGATATCCTAAAATTACGCCACCTGCTGCGAAACTAAATTGTTTCAAGGTCTTCTTTCGAATGGCCTCAACGCCAAAGTAAATCCCTATTCCAAGGAGTAAGATAGCCATATAATAGGTCACCTGATAATGGTTTTGAGATAACTCAAAGCCCATAAGTACGGCGGACAGAACGGCTCCCCATTTCCAATTCCGTTGGAAGGCATAAATGAAAGCTCCTAAAACGGCAGGCAAAAATGCGACCGCCATCGCTTTCGAGTTGTGCCCAGCCTGCATAATCACAATTTCATAACTCGCAAAGGCAAAAGCGATTGCTCCAATCAGTCCTACGATGGGTTTCAATCGCATGAACAGCGCAAAAATGTAGAAACCAATCAGGTGTAAAAGAAAAATTCCTGCTGGCGACGGGAACCACGACATGAATCCATTCGTGATCGATTTAAAAATATTCCCTCCATATCGAACAGAAATCTGCGTTGCTGGCATTCCTCCAAACATGGAATTCGTCCAAAGAGGCTCTTTTCCTGCATCTTCTCTGAAATGATTAATCTCATTGGACATTCCTTTGAACTGCTTGATATCATGCTGAGCCAGCCCGTAATCATCAAATTGCGGAGCAAAGTACATTCGAGCGATTATGAAAAAGATGACAAGCGCTGCAAAATGCATCCAATGTTTCGAGAAAAATGTCTTGATACTGTCCATAGTATAGTTTTCTAATTAGAGCAGATAAAAATAATCAAAATGTCCTTGTAGACATGCCTTTTATAGAATACTAAACGCACAAAATGTTAAGACACAAGCAGATTGTTGATAACTCAATCTTCTATTTCTTCGAAATCAACATCTTCGACATCCCCAGAACGTGATCTACCATTCTTAATGACAGTAGTTTTACCCAGATTTTTAGCGGATTTTTTGCGCGCTTTTCTTAGCTTCTCCGCTTGATCCTTCATTTGCTGTTCCTCAGCCATATTACGTCTCGCATTCATCAATTGACCAATGAAACGTAATAGGACGAAAACGCCAATAATGATTAGGACTGTGCGAATTAAACCAGTAAAGCTCGCTTCAACCATTGCCTATTTCGATAAGTGCATATTTCTTTCGGAGAAGATTTTTCTAAAGAATGGATCACGCAAGTTTTCAATGAAACGGATCGCTTCACCTGTAGACTTCATCTCAGGTCCAAGTTCTTTTTTCACATCAGGAAACTTCGAGTATGAGAACACCGGAATCTTGATTGCATATCCCTCCCTCTTCGGTTGGAAGTTGAAGTCAGTCACCTTGTTTACTCCGAGCATCACTTTCGTCGCATAGTTTACGTATGGTTCATCATATGCTTTTGCAATGAACGGAACTGTTCTCGATGCACGTGGATTCGCTTCAATTACATACACAACATCATCTTTCACCGCGAATTGGATATTCATCAAACCAACTGTCTTCAACTCAACAGCGACTTTCTTCGTGATATCAATGATTTGTTGCATTACCAAATCTCCAAGGTTGTATGGAGGCAATACTGCGTAAGAATCTCCAGAGTGAATTCCTGCTGGCTCTATATGCTGCATCACACCGATGATGTATACATTTTCACCATCACAAATGGCATCAGCTTCACATTCAATTGCTCCACCAAGGAAGTGATCCAATAGAATCTGGTTATCTCCCATCTCCCTAAGGATGTCAACGACGTGATGTTCTAATTCCTCATCGTTGATTACAATCTTCATTTTCTGCCCACCAAGTACATATGAAGGACGCACTAACAATGGGTACCCCAAATCCTGAGCTAACTCCAATGCCTGTTCAGCATCTTCCACTACTCCATATTTTGGGAAAGGAATTTCGTTTTTCTCCAATAATCGAGAGAAACGTCCACGGTCTTCGGCCAAATCCAATGCTTCGTAGCTCGTTCCGAAAATTTTGATTCCGTAACGTTCTAATTTCTCTGCTAGTTTCAAGGCCGTTTGACCTCCTAGCTGAACGATAACACCTTCCGGCTTCTCGTGTTTGATAATATCATAGATATGCTCCCAAAATACTGGTTCGAAGTACAATTTATCCGCTGTATCGAAATCAGTTGAAACCGTTTCTGGGTTACAGTTGATCATAATTGTTTCGTATCCAGCCTCTTTTGCCGCCAGTACTCCGTGTACACAACTGTAATCAAACTCAATCCCCTGTCCAATTCTATTTGGTCCAGAACCGAGGACTACTACTTTTTTCTTGTCCGAAACGACACTCTCGTTTTCGTATTCGAATGTTGAGTAATAGTAGGGTGTTTGCGCTTCAAATTCTGCTGCACATGTATCAACTAATTTGTATACGCGTCTGATATTGAAATCTTCACGCTTTCTGTACACCTCAGACTCTAAACATCTTAGTACGTGTGCAATCTGACGGTCTGCGTATCCTTTTTGTTTCGCCTCGAAAAGTAACTCTTTTGGAAGTGTGTCCAAATGGTACTTCTCCATTCTTCTTTCCAATTTGATTAAGTCCTCAATTTGCTTCAAGAACCAGATATCAATCTTCGTTTTCTCAACGATTGTTTTGAATGGAATTCCACGCTTAATCGCATCGTAGATATGGAACAAACGGTTCCAACTTGGATGCTCTAAACTATGTAAGATTTGATCTTGATCTGTCAACTCGCGTCCGTCAGCACCAAGTCCGTTTCTGTTGATTTCCAATGATTGACACGCTTTCTGCAAAGCTTCCTGGAAAGAACGTCCAATTCCCATTACTTCACCTACCGCCTTCATTTGAAGTCCAAGCTCACGGTTCGTTCCAGGGAATTTATTAAAGTTCCAACGCGGAATTTTTACGATTACGTAATCCAATGTTGGCTCGAACAACGCAGATGTTGTTCCTGTAATTTGGTTTGTCAACTCATCTAAGTGGTAACCAATTGCCAATTTAGCAGCGATTTTCGCAATAGGATATCCAGTTGCTTTCGATGCTAAGGCTGAGGATCGAGATACACGTGGGTTAATCTCAATTGCAATAATGTCTTCATTTTCGTCTGGAGAAACGGCAAACTGTACGTTACATCCTCCAGCGAAGTTTCCTATTGAACGCATCATGAAGATCGCCATGTCGCGCATTCGTTGATACGTTGTATCCGACAGCGTCATTGCTGGGGCAACAGTAATCGAGTCACCTGTATGAATTCCCATTGGATCGAAATTTTCAATCGAACAGATAATTACTACGTTATCGTTTGAGTCTCTCAACAATTCTAACTCGTACTCTTTCCAACCAAGCAATGCTTTATCAATCATTACCTCATGGATTGGAGAAATTTTCAATCCATTCTCCAGTTGATCATCAAACTTTTCCGGATCATGAACAATAGATGCTCCTGCACCTCCCAAAGTAAATGAGGCTCTTACACATAGTGGGAATCCGAACTTCTGTGCAATTTCTTTTCCTTGAAGGAAGGATTTTGCTGCTTCTTGAGGTGCCATTGGGATGCCAATGTCTTCCATTAACAATCGAAACTTGTCGCGATCTTCAGTAATTTCAATAGCGTTAATGTCAACACCAATCATTTCAACATTGAATTCTTCCCAAATCCCCATCTCCTCGCACTTAATAGCAAGGTTCAATCCTGTTTGCCCACCCATTGTTGGCAAAACAGCATCGATATCATGCTTTTCGAGGATTTCAATAATACTTTCAGGCTCCAAAGGTTTCAAGTACACATTATCTGCCACAACACTATCTGTCATGATAGTCGCTGGGTTCGAATTAATAAGTGTTACTTCTATTCCTTCTTCTCGCAGAGAACGAGAGGCTTGAGATCCTGAGTAGTCAAATTCACAGGCTTGTCCAATCACAATCGGTCCACTTCCGATGATTAGGACTGAATTAATTGCATTATTTTTCGGCATTATATGCGCTTTAAAGAGTTCAAAATGCACCACAGTGGCGCCAAATTGAACGCAAATTTAGACAAAAATTGATGACCTACTAAAACGTTTTTCAATATGTTTTGAACAATTTACGTTGATAACCTGAGTTCGATTCTAAAATCTTCTCAGAAATTCTTTTAAGGAGAATGGATTTAGGCAGTCTTTTCGAGTCATAGCGGGCTATGACGAAGTAAAGATAACGACAAGACATTGACTTAAAAGGGTTAGCGAATTGCACGTTTCACTAGAAAAGGGCAGTTTTATCACTTAAACTCATCAGAGTATCCCGATACTCTTTCTTCTTTAAACTCAAAACTGCTCATTTTCAAGCGATCTGAGTGCATTTTAAACTCGAACTCAGGTTCATAAGTATTGCTTTCAATTTATCGTTTCCATTTATGCTTTTTATAGTTTGCCAATTTGAGTAAAACAACTTTTGGATGTTTCGTAAGATGTATGATGGCGAAATCGTACATTCGCAAGGAGTTTAAGTTATGAAAGAACGAATGCGCAGGCAGCTTCCCGAGATAATAATTGGATTGGCATTGACACTGGTGGTCACATGTTTCTTTTGGGGTTCGGACAATTACAGAAATAGAATTGTGGCTTCTGACGGACGCGGTTACTACGCCTATCTACCTGCTGTTTTCATTCAACACGACCTCAGTTTTCAGAAGACGTATACAGTCGAAAAGAAAGAGTTTGAGGCTTTTGTTCCATTCTATTTAATCGAAGGAGAAAACGGAAGAACATTTAATAAGTACTATCCCGGGGTGGCTATCATGCAAACGCCTTTCTTTTTGATTGCTCTTTTGATAGAATCGACCTACTCCGATGACATTACCGGGTATTCCATGCTCTTTTTGAAATTCCTTCAGCTAGGGTCCATTTTCTATTCAATGCTTGGCTTCTTCTTCCTGAGGAAATATTTGAATTTAATTGTAAAGGACAAACGCGCTGCTTTATTATCCAGTATTTTCATTTTCCTCGGAACAAATGTATTTTTTCTGGTCATTGTTAAAACCAGTTTTTCGCATCACCTGTCCTTTTGTCTCTTCGCCGCATTCGCATATCATATTCGGAAATACTTTGATTCAGGAGCACTGAAAAACATCATTTATGTCGGATTGTTGTTGGGACTCATTACGCTTGTTCGACCACTAAATGTGATGGTGATCTTCGCTATCCCCTTGATTTTATCAGACTGGACGAACATTAAATCCTTCTTTACGCGACTGTTCACCCTATCAAATGGGCACCTGTTAAAGAGTTTCTTGACTTTCAGCGTAGTGATTGGCGTATTATTTTTGTTGAACTTCCTCTCTTCGGGAAAGATCATGAACTGGTCATACGATGGAGAAGGATTTACTTTTTCTGATCCGCATTTTTGGTCGCTGCTGTTCAGCTATCGCATTGGAATCTTCGTACACACTCCTATGCTCTTGTTATGCCTGGTCGGATGTTACTTCTTGTTTCAAAAGAACAAACAGGCAGTTGGTTTCTGGTTAGGATATCTAATCCTTATAACATATATCATGTCCTGCTGGTGGAGTTGGGACTATGGCGGCTTTTACGGAAACCGTGTGTATGCCGAGCATTTGGTGTTTTTTGCACTGCCTCTTGCATAATTATTTCGTAATAAAAAAAAAAAAAAGGTCGCAATTGCGATTGCTGGAGTGTTTACCATTTTCATGTGGTCAAGAGCCTATCAAATCAATGCAGAAATAACACCGAGTCGGTTTACGCAAGAAACATTTTTCAGATCCGTATTTCGCTTCCATGAAGGCAGCAAAAGAGATTTCTCTTGGGTGCGAGATGTAAAACCGCATGGAAGCAAGACTGCGTCATTTAAGGTAAACACAAACGAACACTTTCCCATGGAGTTTGGTGAGGATCGGGAGTTTGGCATGAATCATCAATTTAATGTTCCACAAGAACACGCCCACAACCGATACTATTTCACGATGAAGCTGAATAAAACATTGGATGAAACCAGTGATCTGAAAGATGTCTTCCTGATTATGGATTGGTACGATACGCTCACAACGCGTCGCGAATATCACTCTATACCCTTGTATGAATATTACAAAGAAGGTCGAGGAACTTCCCATGAGCTGATTATTCAGCAAGAGCAGTACTTAAATCCAGTAAACGATTTGAACCGTGTCGATATTTACATCTTTAACCCACAAAAGAAGAAATTCACCGTCCATGATTTTGACATCATTGTTGAGGAATATTCTCCACATGGAAATTAAGTGAATTTCAGGCTATTCTATTAACTTCGTATTAGATCTAGAAAATTAGAGATGCAGCAAATACTATCCAGTCAAGAAATCAAGCAGAAAACAGAACGCTTGGCCCATCAATTGATCGAAAATACCTTCGAAGAGCCTAATGTATTTATTGGCGGAATTCAAGGAAATGGGATTGTTCTGGCGAATACGCTTGCAGACATTATGCGAAACCACATGAATAATGAAATTAGTGTGTTTTCAATACAGATAAACAAAAATGAGCCATGGTCGGAGGACATCATACTTTCCTCGCCTATTTCTGATATGGAAAACGGCTATATCATTTTAGTAGATGATGTTTTCAATTCTGGAAAAACGATGCAGTTCGCATTGGTCGAGATTCTAAAATTCCCAACGAAAGCCATAAAAACAGTAGCGTTAGTGGATCGAAAGCACCGAAGATTCCCGATTAAGGCGAATTTTGTAGGATTGAGTTTGTCAACCACTTTGAAGGAACGTGTTGAGGTAGATTTGACTGCTGGCAGCGAAAAAGCCTATCTTTTATGATGAATAGAATCACAGAATCCTCCTCGAACCACAACGATTTAGATAAAAAGTCTACGTTAGAACTTCTTTCTGGAATGAACAATGAGGATAAGACTGTCCCATTAGCTATCGAGAAGATTCTTGGTGAGATTGAATCATTTGTTGACGCTTGCTACGAACGCATGAAAATTGGTGGTAGACTGTTTTATATTGGTGCTGGAACAAGCGGACGTTTAGGAATTGTGGATGCAAGTGAGTGCCCTCCTACTTTTGGGGTCGATCACGGAGTTGTTGTCGGATTGATGGCTGGTGGCGACAAAGCCATGCGAAAAGCCGTAGAATTTGCAGAAGATGATACAACCCAAGGTTGGATTGATCTTCAGCATGAAAACATTGAAAAAAACGACACCTTGATCGGAATTGCCGCATCTGGAACGACACCTTACGTTCTTGGCGCAATGGATGCAGCAAATAAAAATGACATTCTAACTGGTTCAATCTCTTGCAACCCTGATTCTCCACTAGAGAAATTAGCTCAGCATCCTATGACAGCTGTCGTAGGACCAGAATTCGTAACTGGAAGTACGCGCATGAAGTCAGGAACAGCACAGAAGTTGATTTTGAATATGATCAGTACTTCGCTGATGATCAAATTAGGGCACGTAAAAGGAAACCGTATGGTGGACATGCAACTCAGTAATGATAAATTGGTCGATCGTGGAACAAAAATGATTCAGGCAGAACTGGATAATACGTACGAAGAAGCTAGAGCTTTGCTTGAAAAGCACGGAAGTGTTCGAAAAGCAGTGGATAGTCAGAATAACTAAAATAACTTAACAAAATGGGAAACGAAATTATAGACAACAACATCTCGTCGAATACAGTAAATATGGATGGGGAAGCACAAATTCGACTACCAAAAGACTCTTCTATATTGACCACTGGAATTATTGCCCTTCCTTTTAGTTTCGGACTTATCGGGATTATCCTAGCGATCATAACTCTTGTAAATGCATCAACCGCGCTTCGAACTTACAATGCCGATCCGGATAAGTACTTGGAATCATCCGCTAAAAAAGTTCGCTCTGGAAAGGTGTGTGCTATCATTTCTCTTTCCCTCTTTGGGGCTGGTATTCTGGTACTTTTGGCGCTCTCAGCTTAGAATCGATTATTCCCATTTTAACTGAGTTCTTTTTTGTAGCTTGTTCTCATGAAAAACTACGTTTCATCACTCCTGTTTGCCCTTATTTCATCTTTTGGATTTTCTCAGGGTGAAGCGAAGATGACGAGCATTTTGGACAGTGTTATTTCCACTTCGATGGAATTATCTTACTATTCGTCCACTGTCAAATGGGACAGCCTTTCCTTGGAAATGCGCGCACTAGCCGCAGGAGCTACGGAAGTGACAGATTTGGCCCCTGCATTCACTTTAATGTTAAACGAGTTGAGGGATCATCATGGAAGGATTATGTCTACTTCAGATTACTCCAACCTTGCCTTTTTCAATGACTGGGACAATAGGCGTCACCGAGACGATCGAGATTTCCCGAAAGAACAATGGTCCACTGTAAATGATCTTAACGCACGGTTCGAATACGCTCTTCTTCCGAACAATGTCGGTTACTTGAAAATTGTTGGAATTGGTGGCAACGTCGACGGACAGAAAGAAGCAGAACGAATTCGCGCAGCCGTTTGTGAATTAGCAAACGCTGATGTAAAGGAATGGATTGTTGATTTACGCTACAATTCAGGAGGAAATGCGAACGTCATGTTGGAAGGTATTGCTCCCCTTTTTGATACTAAAACGATTGCAAGTGTACGAGATGAAAACAATGAAATTCAGGTGACTGCGGAAATCAAGAAGGGGAATTTTTGGTATGCCGGTTTGAATGTATTTCAGGCGCAAGAAAACCCTACACTGAAGAATCCGAAAATCGCTGTTTTACTCAGTCGTTGGACAGCTAGTTCCGGTGAGTTAACCGCTATTGCCTTCAAAGGACAGGAGAATGTAAAATTCTTTGGAGAGGCTACTGCAGGATATACCACGAACAATTCATTTACCATTTTTGATGATCAAATTGCACTGGTCATTTCGACCGGAGTATTTTGTGATCGAAATGGAATTTCTTACGATGAAAATGTCGAACCTGATGAAGCAGCTGAATTCAATTTTGCAGACGATTTAAGCAAAGATGAAGGCATAATTGATGCTTTAAAATGGCTCAAAAATTAACTTTTATAGATCGGTTTTTAATTATTTTTCACTTTTTTCGATTTCAATCAAAGCCTTGATACTGTTGGTGTCTAGCGTGAACAAAGAACCACAATCACCTCCTAATCTATTCATTTCCAAACAACTATTTCCGAACTCACCCGTCTTGCTGATAACTAAACCCATTTGAGTACTTGAACCTGATCAACCGAAGTGCTCATTCAGGAACCAAACAATTAAACTAAACTAATTATGAGAACTACTATCAAGCGAAGCTTAGCCCTTCTTGCGCTCATTTTTCTGAGCAGTTCTGTTTTCGGACAGTCCTACAATATAAATTATATAAGTGATACCACCGGCTGGTCAACTAGCTGCGATAGCGTGGTGAATTTAGAATTTTGGGTCAATCAAACATGGCCTGTCACTCAAAATGCCGATCATTCCTATACCATTTGGACCAGCGGCATGAACCCCATTCCAGGTGATCAACTTATTATAACGATTGATTGGGGAGATGGAACGACGAGTTCGTATACTGGAGTCTATATTTCGCCGACGTCTCCTATTCTATCTTCAGGAACGGCTCAGCATACTTATCCGTTCTCGAGTGGGGGAACTTATCCCATAACGGTGACGGTCACAAATCCCGCTAATAACTCCTCTGCATCCAATAACAATTACTTTTTTTCATCAAATTGCCCGACTGATTTCTATGGTTACATAGACATTGATTGCGACAGTAATGGTGTTGTGGATACCTCCCTTTATGCTGGTGTTGATATGATTGTCACAGGTTCGAATGGAACTACCTACCCTTTTACGCTCAATCAAACGCAAAACATGGTAAATCTTCCACCCGATACGTATACGTTAGAAATAGATCCAGCGTGGCTTGCAGCGAATAACTACACTGTTTTTAGCTTCTTCCCTTCAACGTTTACGGTTTACACAGGAGGTTTTGCTTCGATTACGTTTACAGGAACCTTAATTTGTACAGTGCCACCTCCAATTACCGACGGATGTGTGTTCGGACAAGTTTTCTGTGATGATAATGACAATGGTGTTTTCGACGCTGGAGAAATGGGTGTGTACAATGCACCAGTCACAATCGACTACAACGGTCAAACAATATTAACGCATACCGACCCGAACGGATTTTATGATTTTTACGCAGCAAATGGAAACCAGACAGTAGGTTTGGTAACAGTTGATGCTAACTGGCTTGGACAGAATGGATATCAGTTCAACTCAAATATGACAAGTGTACTGATCGAGCCTTGCCAATCACAGAGCATACCGATGGTGAACTTCCCAGTCAATTGTGACTCTGTTCAAACTCCGATGGAATGCATCTACGGATGGGTTTTCTGCGATGCCAATGGAAATGGAGTTTTGGATAGCGGTGAAGTAACTTTGCCAAATGCACCTGTTGAAGTCTCAGGGAATTCGGGTTATACGACTACCATTTATTCAGATTCTAGTGGAGTAATTAGTTATTCTTCTCAAGCATTCTTTGGAGGGTATGCAGTACTAACAGTTCCGCAATGGTGGTTGACACAACATGGTTACGCTATGAATAATAACATTTTCACAATCCAAACAGACTGCAACAACCCTACTCCAGTCTATTTCGCCGTTGATTGTTCGCCAGTGCTTTGCGCAGATTTATGGACAACTGTAAACCCGTGGATTGGATACTACCAAAACAACAACAATTACATCAAATTGAAGTGGGGAAATAACGGACCAAATCCAACGACGGGATACACGCTGACATTGACGTTCCCATCAAGTGTGACTCCAGTTACTAGTTCTATCGCCAACTCTAACTACGTGATTTCTGGAAACACGATTACGTGGACATTTGGACCAGGATCCGCTTACTTTTACCAGCAAGACGTAATCAAATTCTTTGTTCCATCTGGCTATCCTTCAGGAACTTCACACACCTACTCTTCAACAATTACTCCACTTGGTTCAACAGTCGATTGTGACTTATTGAACAACGATGGAAGTTTGTGTATGATTCTTGGAAATAGCTATGATCCAAACGATAAATCGACAAGTCATACACCGATTATTGATCCTGCGGTTCAAGATGAGTTGACGTATATTGTTCGATTCCAAAATACTGGAACTGCGCCAGCACAAGATGTGTACATCATCGACACCTTGAGCGCTAACTTGGACTGGTCAACACTACAAGTAGTATCAACATCGCACAATATGCAATTAGTTGATTTAGGAAATGGCGTGATGAAATTCAACTTCCCTGGAATTTGGCTTCCAGACAGCACAGCAAACGAACCTGAATCACACGGAGATGTTGTGTTCAGAATCAAAGAAAATGCTGGAAACGGAATTGGAACGTCGATAGAAAATACGGCATACATCTATTTCGATTGGAATCCAGCTATTATCACCAATACGGTTGTAAACACAAATGCGGCACTTGGATTAGAAGATGCAACGATCAACGAGGTTAGGATTTCACCGAATCCGACGAATGGCTCTCTAAAGGTTGTTTCAGCTGAGTTCATGGATCACATTTCCATTGTTGATTTGACTGGGAAAGTAGTCTTCGAAACAGACGCTAGTGGATTTGAAACACAATTGGAACTGAATCATTTGAGAAGCGGAGTTTATCTTGTGAAGGTGGCTTCTGGAACAGAAATTTCTACTGAGAGAATGATTATGAAATAGATTGTTCAATAACAAATATTGAAATCCCGATTCTGATACTTTTGGAATCGGGATTTTTCAATTGACAGATTTTATGACCACGGATACAGATTATTTTCATTTGTCAAAACCCAACCGATACCATCTATTTCTCGTTTGAAGGTTATGAATGTATTGAAACCACTACTACTCCTCGCACTAATGCTGACCCAATTATCTTGTAAGAAAGAAGTTGAACCTGACAATCCTCCGCCTCCCAGCGATTATTCTCATATGGAAGGAAACTTCTTATGTCAAAGTGAAGAATTATATGCTTATGATCCAGGAAATGAGGTTCATTTCGATAAAGTCATTGAAGTATCCGTTTCCAATGACACATTATTCGTTATTAATCAATCCTTTGTCATTGGTTCTGAAACTCAAATGGTATTTACGAAAACTGTCAGTGACATATTCTCCATTTTAACAGTGACCGTAACCTTTGAAAACAACTACAATGACATATCTATCGATTACCATATTAACGGTAGTCCCGGGTCAGGCCCCGATTATGATAGAACCTACATTGGTTCAAGGACGTCGTTGCCCCAACCAGGGCCAGGTACACCTCACATTGACGAACAAATCATGGAGGGATTGTATGCACTAACCGTTACCCACTTAGATACATACATGAATATTGATACCACTTATACTGACACCATCGATGTCAGTTATAATAGTGGAAATTTCTATTTTGACCTTCAACAAATTCAAGCCCTAAAATTTTCGCATACTTATATGAATTACGACAGCTGGGACTACGCTAACGCTGAAACCAAAGAGACGGATGTTTTTTGGGATCGTGTTGATAGCCTGTACGTTTTTGACCAAACGATACATGACCTTATTTCACAACCTGAAGATACGGTCATGTTCGAGTATTTTGGTAGACATCTTTGAAGTTGATTGGTTTCAGCATGAAACCTTAGCTCCGTCATGATATGCTAGCGAAAATTGTTCATCAATGAAAATGCATGTAACTGAATATCAAATACTCAGGGATACAACAAAGACTTCAATGTCCTGAAAACAAGTTAAATCTGAAAGAGCCTCAAAACAACGTCAAGACTATTTCATAGTAAGGATACATGCGTTACTATTCGAGATTCACTACTTTAAAACTGAGAATACCAGTTAATTTCGAATAAAGCTATACTGAACACTTTCAGTCTTATGAAATAAACGAAATAGGTATCCTCCAGACGGTAAAGACTCTACAGACACTTTCAAATTGTTAATCCCTGATTGCGTTGACATTGTATCACGCAGTATCACCTCCCCTTTCAAAGAGATAATTTCCCAATTGAAGTTCTCACTGTTCTTAGCATCAAATGAAACCGAAAGAACATCATTCACAGGATTTGGAGCTAGCATCAGGTTTTTAAATGATTCCTCTTCAGATACTGACGCCGACGATGAAAACCCTGTAATGAGTCGAATTTTATTCGCGTCAGTCACCAACATGGAATCTCCAGTGGCGTTAACAGCAATTCCATTTGGAGTGGTAAATGTAGCATTGAGAGCGGCGCCGTCCTGTGAACCTGACGCTCCTGTTCCTGCGATCAGCTCTGCATTTCCAGTATCATCCACTCGGAAGACTTTTCTGCTGCTAAATGCAGTTACGTAAAACTCTCCATTTGCCGCTTCAATGTATCCCATGTAGCCAGTTGCTGGCAGGTCGGTAAATAGATCAAACGTCCCGGATGTATCCACCTCGTGAATTTTCGTATTGTTGAAGTTGGCAATTAAAAATGAGCTTGAATCCTTGTAAACCATACCATCAGGGCCATTAATACTAGTTGCTCCCCCCGTGATCCAGGACTGCACGTTCCCTGTGCTTATCGTTACTTTTGATACGGAATGATCACCGTATTCGGCAACGTACAATACATCAGGGTCACTCGTTGGAATAATCCCTGTCGGCTGACTTAGTCCGCTCGCGATAAGATCTGTAGAATTGTTATCATTCAATCGATACACTTCTCCATCTGAAATAGCAGAGAAATAGAAGTCATCGTTTTTATCGAAACCTCCGCCTGCGAGATGTGTAAAACCTGTCACCACGGTTTGCACCGCTCCATTTGCATCGATGCGGTAAACTCGTCCATTGTTGTAATCGACACTAATAATTCGTCCATCCTCGTGCCAGAATATGGATTCGAACTCGCGGATAGAATCGGTTACAAATGTTTCTACGGTTTGTGCAAATAAAGGAATAGTCAATAATTGTAAGATGAGAATGTTAAGAATCTTCATGGGTTCAATTGTTAAGTGAACTACTAGGTTAGTTGATTTGTGCATGATTTGAACGATATTTCCGTTCGTTTTCGTTCATCTAAGCACGACGTGAACTTTTTTGAACAAATTCCGATGTATTTTTGGGATATTACTTGATCCATGAGAATAGACATAACCAACCTTTTATTTTTATTCGGGGCATTGCAATCGTTATTGTTATTGATTGGAATAAACCTGTCAAAGCCTTTTCGAACAGATTTGAAGAAGCTTTTGAGTCTTCTTGTCACTTCTATGGTTATTTGCATGGTATATTACCTAGTTTTTGTGAATAGAATTGAGGCAGTTTACCCCTATATTGATTCACTGGGAACAGTTGCATGGATGGCCATCGCTCCATTTTTCTTTCTTGTTTGCTTAAGTACCTCACGAATCGATTGGAAGCTTTCATGGAAGCACTTGCTCTACTTTCCTGTAAGCCTAGTCTTTGCTCTGGAAGGCATCAGCACGACACTCGGAAGTGAATTTTGGATTTACTCTTTGTTTCAAGGGTATTTCTTGGACATTTGGATGCTTTTGTTCTTCATTTCGAGCGGTATATTTGCTTATTTGTCGATAAAAGTAATCAGGAGAAATACTACAGCGAACAAGGAGCTCGAGTGGTTCGCCTTTTTATTTATTGGATTACTTCTCTCCTATGCTATCATCTACTTATTTGTGCGGAATGAATACGCAGTCTGGTTCGAGTACTCTATGATTCTCTTGTTTGAACTCCTGATTTTCGCCCTGGTATTTCGACTCTTTCGAAAGGCTGCGCATCAGCAACTGTTTGAAATTTCTAGGGAGGATCGAAAGAAAAGTCGGAATGCTGAAGTTCTTGAGTCCTTAGCACAGAAGCTCGAAACGACTATTCATAACCAACGACCGCATCTGGACGCAGAGCTGAATCTGAATAAACTCGCACAGGCCTCTGGGATTAGCACCAGTGAATTATCCTTACTGTTTAATGCCCATTACGATTCGAATTTCTATGATTTTATTGGTCAGCAGCGAATTCTGTATTTTGAAAAAATCATTGAAGATCCGAATTATAGAAAGTTTAAAATTGAAGCGCTCGCTACAGAAAGTGGGTTTAAAAGTAAGGCTACGTTTTATAAGGCGTTTAAGCGCAGGCATGATGTGACGCCTTCACAGTATTTGAAACAATTGCGTTTGAGGGAAGAGGTGTGAAACGTATTGCGTTATGTGCTCAAAAGCGTTCTAATCTAGATTGTATGGGACAAAAAGAGTTAGTTTTGTGTGCGTATGTATTAGTTATTCACAATACACAGCACCAATTAACATGGTTTCATTCGCGATTACCTCTTTACACGAACGCGTCATCTGTTCAAGAATGAGAATGATCTCGTTGATCAATAAATTAGTTTGTAGCCGTAAATTTTTCACATCATGTTTAAAATAACAGAGGAACATATACATGAAATAGCAGGTCTATTGGACTGTGGACTTGTTTGTTTCTTTCATACTGAAAACGGAAGCATTGAATCACATCCAGACGATATGGACCTTGTCTATGACTATGAGCCTTGGCAAGAGATAATTGATAAAATTGAGTTAGATTTTGACAAGTATCTCAAATTCGTGAAAATGGACAGTTCTCAATCGTTTAAGGTCATGGCTGAGTTTGTCGATCAACTTGACCCCCATAAATTCAAGGTAAAATTGATGGA
>JBGCDF010000100.1:0-2561 GCA_045105095.1 Crocinitomicaceae bacterium
TACATGGAACCGCTTTGGGACAACTTGAAATTCATCAAGTCGCAGTTTGGTGAAAATGAGAAAAAGCACAAAGCGATTTTAGCATTGGAAGAAAGTGGTAAAATCGTTATCTCACCCCTGGCATTTATTCGTGGAAGGAGCCTTTCGAATATCATGTTCATCATTGACGAAGCGCAGAATTTAACCCCTCACGAAGTAAAGACCATCATCACTCGAGCTGGTGAAAACACCAAGATTGTCTTCACTGGAGATGTAAATCAAATTGATACTCCGTACCTGGATGAAAACAGTAACGGATTAGCTTACCTTGTTGATCGCTTGCGTGGAGAGCAGTTGTTCGCTCATGTACAATTGGAGAAAGGTGAACGCTCTGAATTGGCAAACTTAGCGAATGATTTGTTGTAGGTTCGATTTTTTCATTACAACTTGAAGGTTGAGCGAAGTCAAAGTCTGATATTTTTTCTAGAATTGGGCTTCGGCTTCGCTCAGCCCGCACAAACTCACTCCCAATAAATCGAGGGCTGAGCGAAGCCGGGGTCCGAAATCAATTTCACAAAGTGGAATACCAAAAACACCATCCCGCACAAACACGCTACCCATAAATCGAGGACTGAGCGAAGCCGAAGTCCAAATCCAGAAGCCCCAAACACCCATACTAAACGTTTTTGTGAATTTTCCTCAATCCAGCGCATCGATACGTTCGATTTCCTACATTTTTTCTGATCACGTTCCAATCTTCGTACATTGCGGCACCGATTAACATTGAATTCCTTATTATGAAAAGATTCGTTGCTGCCGTTGTACTCAGTGTAATTTCTTCTATTGCTTTCGCACAATCTCCTGGAGATACAATCATCGTTCAATCATTCGATTGGTCCATGACGGCCCTCGGAAATTCAGGGGTGAGAGATATGATGGTTCCTTTTCCTGATGATCCCAATCTGACTTACGAAAAGATCATTTTGAAGTACAACATGCGCTGTCGCGACGGGAATGTGAACACAACTGGAGGAAACTACGTCGCTTGTGGAGAATGGGATTACAGCTGCAATACCTACATCCACGATTCTACAAAAATTGATTCTGTGTTGAGTACAACACCAGATCACCTCATCACAGGATTCTCAGGAACAACGTTTAATTATACGAGTACACCAACTTACAGCTACTATCGATATTTGCAGCAGAATGTAACATTAAATAATATCGTTTCAGAAACACAATCTACTGTCGGAACTGGAGTATCCACAACGAGCCACACCTTTCCGTCTAATTCAGAAAATGGAAAGTCTCAGTACTTATTTACCGCTGCTGAATTACAAGGAGCCGGAGTACTCACAGGAAATTTGGATGCGCTTTCGTTAAACGTTTCGAATGCTGGGGGAGTAACTGATTTTCTGCGTGTTCGCATCAAACATACCTTGAATGCTGCATTGGACGATACTGATCCAGATCTCACTGGTTTCACAGAAGTATATTTCCACAATACTGCATTCATTAACGGAGCAAACCGCTTACAGTTTTACACTCCTTTTGCTTGGGATGGAACTTCAAACATCATTGTAGAATTTTCATTCACTAATTTGCAGAGTAATACAATAATTGACATTGATGGAGAGGACACTGGAATGGATTACGGAATGTACACCGCAGGAGACCGTAATCACCTATTTGACGGTGCCAATTACATCGAAGCAGATACATACAAAGGTATCGATGGTGGTGCTGCACGTTCCTGTGAAGCTTGGATCAACTCAACAGTGAACAACAAAGAGTTTACCAGTTGGGGACAAAATACCGCTTCGTCAAAATGGAACTTCAGAATCAATGATAATGGCGCCATTCGAGTAGAAGTGAACGGCGGATACATCATTGGAACAACCCTTGTTGATGATGGAGATTGGCACCACGTAGCCTGTACGTTTAACGGATCAGATGTGCAAGATGTATTGTTATACGTTGATGGGCAATTGGAAACCATCAGCTCGAGCTTGACAGAACCTGTTTTGACCAATACCACGTCAGGAATCAACCTTCGATTAAGTCGAGGAACGAACAACCGATACTTTGAAGGAATCATCGACGAAGTGCGTGTTTGGAGTGTACCACTTTCGCAAACCGAAATTCAGGATTGGATGTATAAAACCGTTGACGCGACTCATCCAAACTACGCCAATCTCGAAGCATATTACACACTAAATGAAGGAACTGGAGCGGCTATTTCAGATGCAACAACAAATGGAAATGACGCCTCTGTGATTAATGGTGAACAGTGGATTCGACCTCACGGTGTAGAGTTGTTCAAAGAAATGAACTTGACGACTGAACGTCCGAATCTGACATTCATGCAAGGAACGTATAATCTTTCCATCGTGAACGATACCATATACGACACCATCCAAAATCCAGGGAATTTCGTGACAGAATACCAAGTTGTTTCCAATGCTGGAACACTTCAATCCGATGACATCGCTCCGCTTACTTCTAATTGGTTGTGGCAAGCAACGTTCAACTACGTTTATGACGAGAATGGAACATTAATTCAATCCATCCCTGTGAAC
>JBGCDF010000101.1:0-9800 GCA_045105095.1 Crocinitomicaceae bacterium
CAAACGCTCTAATGCGATTGTTTCTGTTTTATCCTCCGTACCGAGCGTTAATTGAATCGAATCCACCGACTTCTTACCAAGGTCTGCACTACTAAAATCGAGGTAGACATCCTGCTTCGCTTCTATTACTACCTCATCCTCTAAACCAAGAACGACATATGAGAATTCACCCCATTCCAGTGCTTCTGTTTTTTCAGCGTCCATCAACTCAACCTTAATCGATGATTGAGAAAATACCGTTGTCGAAATGAATAGAGCAGATAAAAGAAATAAAATCGATTTCATGGCAAATGTTTAAACAAAAAGCAGCACCGAAGCGCTGCTTTTAAAAGTTATATGATAGGAGTTATTTTACTCCGTGCATTAGTTTTTTGATTACAGGTGTTAGTACAACTGAAAGAACGGCTAAGCCGACAGAAAGTCCTGTCAAAATCCAGAAGAAATAACTAATTCCATCTTCCTTAGCAATTTCTGCCGAAGATTCTCCGAATATTCCAGCAACTTTCATTCCTATCGCCACGGCAAGGTACCAGATACCAAACATCATTGCGATCATTTTACCAGGAACAAGCTTACTCACGTAGGACAGTCCAACAGGTGATATACATAATTCGCCCATTGTATGGAACAGATACACCAGGATCAACCAAACCATACTTACTGAAGCTGTCTCTGCTCCAGGAGCAATACTACTTCCTCCGAAGGCTACGCAGGCCATTCCAATACCCAATAAGAGCATTCCAATTCCATATTTCATATTGGCCGATGGGTTGTATTTACCTTCCCAAATTTTAGAGAAAATTGGAGCAAAGGCAATAATGAACAGTGAGTTTAAGACTCCGAACCATGAAGCTGGTACTTCTGCTGTATCCTTTTCGAACTCAACAACCAACATCCAAATAGCAATTGCCCAGATAATAACGAAACTCAATCCAAGGACTAGGTTTGCCATTGCATACTTTTTAAAGGTTTCTTTAAAGAGCCTGGCCAATACCCACGTAATAATACCAAGAGGAATAATTGTCATTAACGAATTGAAGATCTTAAATGTCATGGCAGATCCACCAATCAGATCTCGGTCTGTATAATCTCTTGCGAACGTTGTCAAAGTAGTTGGCGCTTGTTCAAATACCGCCCAGAAGAACATGGTAAGTATCGCAAAGAAGGTTACGGCCATCATTTTTTCCCTAGTGACCTGCCCGTATTGTGTTAATCTATAGACCAGCAGAATAACAAACATGGCGAGTGCTAGAATTATGGTAAATAGTGACCCACTCATCCCAAACACTTCAAAATTTAAGATGTTGGCATCATATATTTTAGAGGCTGGATCGTTAATTATCCAGACGAGTCCAAGAGATACCATAATCAGAATCATCAGCTTCTGCCAGCCAGGGAAAGCAAGAGAGTCTGGACCTGCTGAACCATCTTCTGCAGTTATTGCGCCATTGTCTGATGCTTGAACTGCTGTCTTATCCTTCTTCTCAGGTTTAAGTCCGATATCTCCAAAAATGTTTTGAGACAATACGAACTGTATCATTCCGAATAACATGAAAACACCTGCTAATCCGAAACCAATACTCCACCCTACTTTTTCACCGAGGTATCCACACAAAAGAATACCCAAAAATGCACCTGCATTCACTCCCATATAAAATATGGTATATGCTCCATCCTTCTTCGCTTGATGATCTTTATACATGTGGGAGATGATAGAAGTCATGTTTGGTTTAAAGAATCCACTTCCGAATACAAGTAAACCTAAACCGAGATAAACTGACCATCCCGTTTCAAGAGCCATTGAAGCATGACCGAGTGTCATCAAAAGAGCACCAACGACTACAGACTTTCGGTATCCCCAAATATTGTCGGCGAAATACCCCCCTAACATCGTTGAAAGGTAAACCAAAGCCGTATAGGTTCCGAACAACGCATAAGCATTTTCCTTTGGCCATCCCCACCCCGAATCAGTGATGGACGCGGTAAAGAACATTACGAGCAATGCGCGCATTCCGTAGTAAGAGAATCGCTCCCACATTTCTGTAAAAAACAAGACGAATAATCCCGATGGGTGACCAAGTACGGTCGACTTAAACATGTCTGAAGTCTGATTTGACATAATTATATTTTTTGTTTTCTGATTTGGTGTTTAATTGTTATCCGCGATTTCGAAGCCTTCTGCCTCTTCGTGGATGGTACCTTCATTGTCCTCTGCTCCGTGCGTAAGGCGCTTAAGAATCTTTAATAATGAAATAATGAGTATTCCGAATACTGCACAGAAAATAGCAATTCCAGTAAAGATAACGTACTCGCCTAATTGTGATGCCGACTCTCCGATAGTTGCGGCCAGTTTGTTTCCAAATCCAGTCATTGCGAAGTAGGTTCCCATCATGATGGACCCATAACGCAGTGGAGTTAATTTTGTAATAAATGAGAGTGATACAGGAGAAGTACACAGCTCTCCAATTGTATGGAATAAATATGCCAGCACCAACCAGTACATAGCCGAACTACCTGACGCTTCATACTCGGCAGCGGCTCCAGTCATAAATAAAAATCCTGATCCCATAATCACGGTTCCAATCGCCATTTTGAAAAGGGATGAACTTTCCTTTGATTTCAGTTTCCTTTTTGCCCAGAAAGCAGCTACGAGGGATCCAAGTAAAATAATGAAGGCAGCATTTAATGACTGGAATACGGATGCTGGAATTTCCATTCCTAACAGCATACGGTCCGTTTTGTTCTTGGTGTACAAGTTCATTAAACCTCCGGCCTGTTCAAAGGCTCCCCAGAACACAACAACAATGGCAAATGAGAGTAATACAACGCTAATTCTGTCCCTTTCAATTTTGTTCAGGTCCTTAAACATCGCTCCAAAGAATGCTAACAAAAACAGTAAAACCCCAGTAAAGAAGCCAAGTGATGAATTAATGAATAAGCCCATAACAACGGCCGCTGGAACCGCAAGTACCGCGCACACTAATGTCCATGGTGTAGTAAAGATTGCCTTGAATAGGTTGAAATCACTGCCTGATTCAGCAGCTCCTTTTGAAGAGTTTTTCACCCCGTCATCCAATAAATCAGAACTAGTTATTTGCTCTACTTCCGCCTCGGGATCTTTATCCTTCATTAAATCACCTATACCGACTAAGTGTTTCTGACCTAACATATAAATAACCTGACCGAGAACCATTCCGATCCCAGCTAATCCGAATCCGTAGTGCCAACCAATTGTTTCACCTACGTAGCCAACAATCAAACTAGAAAGAAAGGCACCAAGGTTAATTCCGATGTAAAAAATCGTAAATCCTTTATCTCTTCGGATATCGCCTTTTTTGTAGAGTCCACCAACCATCGTAGAGATATTCGGCTTCAACATTCCTACTCCTAGAATGATTAAAATCAATCCAGTATAGAACGCCCACATTTGCTCAATCGCCAAAACGCCGTGCCCTAAGCACAAGAGAATACCTCCAATTAATACTGATTTCTTCTGCCCAAGTAGTCTATCAGCTATGATACCTCCCGGAATAGACATCACGTAAACCAACATGGTATACCATCCGTAAAGTTCTAGAGCATTACTTTCAGTCCAACCCAAACCTGGATTATCTACGGTAGTCAGAGATGTTAAATAAAGTACAAGAATTGCACGCATCCCATAATACGAGAAACGCTCCCACATTTCAGTAAAAAACAGTACGAACAAACCAACAGGATGTCCTAGAATCGTCTTCGTTGGGACGTTAGGAGAAGTATTACTCATAAAATCAGTGTTTGGATGGTGAAAATAGTAAAAATTGTTCACGCGCAGTAAATAACATTTAGACATTTCTATCGAACATCAGCGTGCTTTTGATGAAAATTAAACGATTTAGGAATTATCCTTCTTAAGAATCTACTATCTTTGAGCCCCTACGGCAGAAATTATCGGTATGGTTCGACTAAAACATCTATCAATATTTTTTCTTTTTTTCACTCTCATGAGTTGCACAGGTTCTGAGGATTCCTCGGACAATGAGGGAGGTTTCCACCCTGTTAAAGATGCGCACTCATATGCAAATATTGATCAGGTTCGAACGAAACATTTACACCTGGATCTCGCAATAAATTTCGATGCAAAAACTGTTTCGGGAGTGGCTCGCCACGAAATGAGTGAGCATGAAGCAACAACTGCCATTTTTGATATAAAGTCCTTGGACATTCAGAAAGTCACTCTTGGAAAAGATGACGAAATAGGCACTGACTTTGAATTGGGAGATTCAGATGAAATTCTTGGTCGACCACTGAAAGTGAACATCAAACCAACTACGAAGTACATCAATATATACTACAGTACTACGGATGAAACGCAAGCGATTGACTGGTTGGATCCTATTCTGACTTCTGGTAAAAAGCAGCCGTTCATGTATACGCAAGGGCAGGCAATCTTAACGCGTTCATGGATTCCGATTCAGGACTCTCCTACCAATCGTATTACCTATTCTGCAGACGTTCAGGTTCCAAGCGAATTAATGGCGATCATGAGTGCCGAAAACCCTAAAAAGAAGAGCGAGGACGGTTTGTATCACTTCGAAATGAAGCAAAAAATTCCTTGCTACTTGATCGCAATAGCGGTTGGAGATTTGATGTACACTCCTCTAGGAGATCGCTCAGGGATCTATTCGGAGCCAGAGTTGGCGCAAGAATGTGAGTATGAGTTTACTGATTTACCTAAGATGATTGATGCCGCAGAAGATCTCTACGGAGCTTATCAGTGGGATCAATTTGACATGGTGATTTTACCCTACTCTTTCCCATTCGGAGGAATGGAAAATCCTCGTTTGACCTTTGCAAACCCGACACTAATTGCTGGTGACCAAAGTTTGGTTTCCGTTGTAGCGCACGAGTTAGCCCATTCATGGTCAGGCAATCTGGTAACCAACGCTACGTGGGATGACTTCTGGCTGAATGAAGGGTTCACGGTATACTTTGAGAACCGCATCATGGAAGCCTTGTACGGTGAAGAAATTGCGAACATTCATAAATACATCGAATTCCAAGATTTAACCGCTACTGTTGATGACATGGAAAATGGTGAGCACCCCGAAGATACCCATTTGAAACTTCACCTACATGAACGCGATCCGGATGAAGGAATGACGGACATCGCCTATGTGAAAGGGGCGTTTTTCCTACGTTCACTTGAGAAAGAAGTAGGACGTAAAAAATTCGACGTCTTCTTGAAGGAATATTTCGACTCGCATGCATTTGAGACAATCACAACGGAAGACTTCGTTGAGTACCTCCAAGCGGAATTGCTAGAACCGAATAAGGTTGATTTTAATTTGGAAGAATGGATTTATCAACCTGGAATTCCTGAGAACTGCATAGAAATTCGTTCTAAGCGACTAGAACACATGGTTGAGCTGGCTCAGGAAGTGAATGACGGTGAAATGATCTTCATTGGTGAAGGTGCTAATTTGAAACGCGGCGATTTCATTACTCAGGAATGGGTAGCATTTATTCGAGGGTTATCAGATGATATCTCCCCAGAGACCATGGCTGAGTTGGACGAGAAGTTGGAATTCAGTGAAAATGCTAACCGCGTAATTAAGCTTGAATGGTTCCAATTGGCTGTTCGCACAGGATACACGGCCGCTCGTCCTCACATGAAAGAGCACTTAGTTAAAGTTGGTCGCCGTTGGTTGATCGAAGGGATTTATAAGACACTCGCTAAATCCGACGACCCAAGTGATGTTGACTTTGCAAAGGACGTTTTTGATGAAGCGAAGGATAATTATCACTTTGTTTCGAGGTCTACTGTTGAGGGAATTTTGGGAGGGTAACAGACCTTTTATTATTACTATTGTTGCTGTTGCTATTGATTTTCTTGTGTTTTGATAATTGAACTCACAAGTAGTTATTCCTTTATGTACGATGTGTAATGAACATTTCATTTTTTCGACATTTATTCAGTAATATCAACACATCCAACGTGAATAATTTTGAAATTCTTCAGAAGAAAAAGAGCACCTAAAAGTATCAGCAAAGTAATTCTTGAGTCAAGATCACAAAGAATAGAAAAACTGTGTATTGATCTTTGGATCAAGGATCAAATACTCTTTCAAGTCATGCCGTGTAGTGAAATGGGAGAATACCTTTCCTCAGTTGGTTCAAGTCATGACTTGGGAATTCTTCATTTTTTCAACAAGAACAAGACGCATACTACTGACTCTTGGGAATATTTCAAGGACAACTACGAAAGACTGGGCCTAATCTTTGTTGAAAAACCGAATAACTATCACTTCTTTTCAAAAAACATTGGTTCTGACCCGAAAAATATTGAACTTGAAATCCACAGAAGTATCGATTTATACGAACGTTTGAATCGTGATGAAATAACCATCCGATACCACGTTTACTAAAAAAAACTCAAGAATTATGGCCGAACAACATCCAATAGATGAACCCCACTCTTCAACCTCAATCAATGCCTTCCAATTGATTACAATTGGTTTTTTGCTAGGCACCTCGCTCTCCATTTTTGAGTGGATTGCTTACCGAATCATTCAAGACCTTTTCATTCTTATGGAGATTGCTCCACTTGTCCTATTGTTGTTGACAAATCTTCTTACAACTGCATTCTATTTGATAATCGTATTTAGGATGTACTATTCAATTCAAAAAAAACTTAAAACGGGAATTTTGGATTGGAAAAAGCTTCTCAGTCAATCGAAATACCTATTCTCCATCATCATCCTGTTGAATCTTTTCGTTCAAGTGTATTGGGACCTACTCCTACCTGCATCATTCTTTAATTATTTGGAGGAATTCAATTTTGTAGCCAGTTCAGAGACCATTTATTTCGTACTCCCTAACATCTTTACGATAGTCTCGGTGATTCTTACCATTGTCTTATTGAAGCGATTGTCGGATCGTTTAGAAAGACTGCAGAATTAACATAAGACCAATGAGCATGAACTTAATTCAAGAAAACACCAAAGAGGTCGAATTCTTTACGAGTTTAAGAGATGTTGAACGGTGGCTCGAAATAAACCTTGAAGATTATGATTGGCATTTGTCAGATACTAATGTGAGTTTTATTCAAATGACGGACCCCATATGGCTGACTGGAAACGAATTGAAATCTAAAATTATGGAATACGACTACCAATTCGTTTGGGCAGTCATATCCGCTTTCCCTAATGGTACCGAACCGACATTGAGTGATACTCCCTACGCAGACGGAAATCCAGATTTTTGGCACGGAATTCCTAAAAAACAACTTGCTGATTCCCTTTTTGAAATTGTGTGCTGGGACAGCAGTGCAACCCTCTTCATTGATTTGCCTGAAGTTCTTGGAAATCGAACACTGAAAAATGCTCCAGGTATTTCTGACCTGAATGCGCTAAACCAAAAGAATGTATAATCAATTGAATCTACCTATCTTCTGGACCACACTGAATTGCGAAGTATAAATTTTCTATGAACCCTCTCGATTTTTGCGAATCGATCATGGATCAGTCTGTGTCCTTTTGGTCTATAATTGCCAGAACAACCAACCGAGTTAATCAAGCGTGGGAATCTGTAACATCAATTCCGGATTAGGACAGTAATTTGCAAACTTCGCTTTATCATTTTCCGTACACACCGCGGGATAGTCTCCATCACTAAAATTATCCATATTCGTCATCAACTGAAAGTGCAAATGTGGCGCCCAGTGTCCATTTTCGGGATAATTCCCAATTTCGCACAACTCATCGCCTGTTGAGAAAACATCGTCCTTTTTCAAGTTGCGAATAGAATCCAAACTCAAATGTCCATACAGCGAATAAAACACCACTCCATCAAGTTCGTGTTTCAGAATGATTGTCGGACCGTAATCTCCGACTCCAGCGTTGTTCTTCACCGAAAACACTTCTCCCTCATAAGGAGTATAGACTTTCGTTCCAGCTTCAATCCATAAATCGATACCGAGGTGTATGGTTCGGGAATCGTGTTCATTATCGAACATGGCACTGCGCGAGTACAAATTGCGGTTTTCAAGGTAGCCTCCTACCCCAACTCTCGCGTTGACTTGCTGGAGTTGATCACGGACAAATTTTTCTTGAGATGCTGGATCGTAAATAACTTCCTTCGAGATGTTGATGTTTTCCTTCGAGAGATTTAACCTAAGTGTATTCTCTCTAGTCATTTCGAAATCGAAGACCTTTGCAAAACGGTGTTGATTTTGAAGGAGAATGTTGGGAAGCATAGTTTTGAGTTGGGAGGATAAGATAGCAAAAGTAGTTGGAATTGAAGATCACTTTAGATGTAATTACCTAGATAATTAATCGATATCGTTTCACCAATTAATTGAGGCACACCGAGCATTTCAGCTTGTTTCTCGTTGAATTAGCTTGATTTTTTCAAGGTGGGGAATGAAACCTATTCGCTTTAAAACACTTATATTCAAAAACAACGGCATTTCCTATCCCGTCCATACGAATGTTGAGCGAACCATTATTTGTAAGAATCCAGCTAAAGAGAAGAACTATGAAACGATTTAATGTGAGTATTACCACCATGGCAATCGCCTTTTTCATTTTTAACGGTTGCAAAAAGGACGAAGTTGAAATAAACGGAATTGAGGATTTTGAGACTTACCTTTCTGAGGAAATGACCGACCAAAATATACCGGCTACCGCAGTTATGATTTTTAAAGGAGAAACCATCCTGTACGAAAAGTATCAAGGGTACTCAAACATTCAACAAAATGTGGCTTTGGCAGATAATCATCTATTTCTAATTGCCTCCATATCCAAAGTGGTCACAGCGACAGCACTACTACAATTGTACGAAGATGGTGCCTTTGGTTTAGATGAACCGATCAATAACTATCTACCATTCAGTGTTACCGTTCCTGGATATTCTCAACAGATAACATTTAGAATGTTGCTTACGCACACCTCTGGAATTGCCGATAATGATGTCGTGATGGACGCGCAGTATTACTACAATCAAGATCCACCCATTTCACTTGCTTCTTTCATCGAAAACTATCTAGAAGTTGGAGGGACATTTTATGATGAATACGACAATTTCCATGATTTCGAACCGGGCACACAATTCGAATACAGTAACATCGGAAGTGCGGTGATTGGAGTTTTGGTGGAAAATATTTCTGGTCTAGATTTCAACACGTACTGCAAAGACAACATATTTACGCCTTTGGGAATGACTAATACATCCTGGAGACTGAACGAGATCACACAGACCATCGTTACTCCTTACGATTTCTTGAACGGGAGCAACCAGGTCATCCAACATTACACGAATACGGATTACCCAAATGGAGGACTACGGACAACCGTTCAAGATTTGCACAAGTTGTTAATTGCATTTGAAAATGCAGGCATGTCAAATGGTCATCCATTACTAGAGTCATCTACGATTGATGCCATGATGTCTGCACAATTCATCAATTCTCAAGGAGAAACTGTAGGGCTTCACCTCTATCTCGATGAGGAAACCAATACGTGGGGACACGACGGAGGTGAGCAAGGAGTTGCAACGATTATGGGGTTCAATCCCACGTCTAAAGTGGGGGCGATTGTTTTCACTAATCAGGGAGAAGCCGATTTGGACGGATTATTTGAGGAAGCATACAAGCTTGGGGAAAAGCTATGATTTGACTGATGTCATTCTGGATCAAGTACAAATGTTCGGGAGAAATCTATGTCTCATTTTGAGAACAACCCACAATTAGCTTACGACACTCCCCCATTGAATCTGGAATCAACACTTTTTGGTTGGGCACAAAAAGTGTTCAAAAATGC
>JBGCDF010000102.1:0-6243 GCA_045105095.1 Crocinitomicaceae bacterium
TTGGGGATCCATCTGGAGAGCTCATCATATTGGTTCACGGCTGGGAGTCGAATGCGGGGAGTATGTCTAAATTCGCTTTTCGTTTTGCTGAATTAGGACATAGGGTAGTAGCTTTCAATCTTCCCGGTCATGCGAACTACGCATCTTCTCATACCAATCTGCTCCAATGTTATACATCCATGCTTGATGTATTGGATCATTTAAATCCAACAGCTCCCATTACGGTGGTTTCTCACTCTTTCGGATCTGCGGTTACTGCAAATGCGTTGTCACGTTCCGAATACGCCGTAGGTCGTTTGGTTTTTTTAACTGAGCCCAATAAAATTGATGATATTTTTCTGGAGTTCAAGAAAATTGTCGCGATGGGGGATAGAGCGTATCAAGAGATGCTGAAAATTACGGAAAACCTTCTTGGGGAACCCTTATCAAATCTGGATGTTGATTTCAATTTGAATAGAATTCAGTACAAAGAGTTACTGCTTATCCATGACGCAAAGGATCGCATCTTGCCGTATTCAAATTCTCAAATGATTCATAAAAATGTATCGAATGCGTCGCTAATTACTCTTGAAAAAGTAGGACACTATCGAATGCTGTGGTCTGATGAGGTAATCGAAGATGCGGTTTCTTTTGTGACTGAGAAAGAAGAGTTAGTCAATTGATTCTTCCAAAAGAGCTTCTAGCTTCTCGAATTCATCTTTCTGTCCAAAGGATCCCATGTTGGGCCATGGACCAATAAAGTTTGCTTGTCCACATCTGAAACAGAGCTGTGCGATCTTGACGATTTCTTCTCGCTTCCGAAAAATGATAATGTCATTGTAGATGGGTATACATTCCGTAGGGAGGCTCTCTGAAAGCTGATCACATTCCAGAATTGCATTTAGTTTAGAGAAGTTCTTTTCGGGAACCGAGTCCATGAAGTATCCCATTCTTATTAGTTTATTCGGTAAACTGAAGTTTAATTTATTGGGTAACGGTGATTGTAGGAAATCTTTTATTCTATATTCTTCTTCTTCACTCAGAGGCTCTTTAGGTTTAACTTTACCAAATTGAAAATGAAGTACTTCGTCGTATTCCTGGTTCAGAATAATAGGCTTTTGTTCGTTGGAGCATCCAAGGTTACCTTGAAATAAAACGAATAGTACAGATGTAATAAGAAGCAATTTCATACTTGGATCAAGTAAAGAGTTACACGTTTGACTTATCAAAACTACGTCTCAGCAATAAGCGAATAGGAAGAGTTAATGTAAGACAAAGCATGAATATCAAGTAATCGTACTGGACAAAATAAAACGAATATTTCGTCTCAGTCCAAATGAAAAGAATTAGCACGAGATTCATTGCAGAAGCGAGTAATTCACTTTTGGTGGTCGATTGAACTGCATTAATCATTACAACTCCAAAAAAGACGAAGTAGTTAATATATGGGTAGATAAGTAAGTACCCGTAACCGTCACCACCTCTTAGACAGACCTGATGTTTGCCATAGGAAATACAGTTATCAAATCCGTAAACAAGTAAAAAGATTAAAAAGGGAAGGAGCTGAAGTAAAATCGAAAACAAAGCGAATTGTCCTAAACTCAGCTTCGATAAACCTCTTTCAGAACTCATGAATTACATCAATTCCTCAATAATACGATCCATTGAGTATCCTTCGGCCTCAGCACGGTAATTTCGAACCAAACGGTGACGAAGAATCGGTTTTGCAACAGCTTTCACGTCTTCGATATCCGGCGAGTATTTACCATTTAAGGCAGCGTGACATTTCGCACCAATAATCAAGTATTGCGAGGCACGAGGCCCAGCTCCCCAAGTAATGTAGTCCTTTGTGATTTTCGGCGCATTTTCATCGTTTACACGTGTCTTTGCAACCAAACGAACAGCGTATTCTAATACGTTATCAGCTACAGGAATGCGACGAATCAAATCTTGATAGTTCATGATTTGCTCTCCATCCACAATTCGTTGTAAGGAAACAGTTTGATTAGAGGTTGTTGCCTTTACGATGGCCATTTCTTCCGAGAATGAAGGATAATCTACCCACACGTTAAACATGAAACGGTCCAATTGTGCTTCCGGTAAAGGATATGTTCCTTCTTGTTCAATCGGGTTTTGAGTTGCTAGTACAAAGAACGGAGCAGGTAATGGATAATTATTTCCCGCTGCTGTTACTGAACGCTCTTGCATTGCTTCCAGCAGTGCCGATTGTGTTTTCGGTGGTGTACGGTTGATCTCATCCGCTAAAACGATGTTTGAAAACAAGGGTCCTTTCAAGAATTGAAACTCACGTTTCTCATTCAAAATTTCAGATCCAACGATGTCCGAAGGCATTAAATCTGGAGTAAACTGAATACGATTAAAGCTCAACCCTAAACAATCAGATATGGTATTTACGAGCAAGGTCTTCGCCAAACCTGGCACTCCGACCAACAAACAGTGTCCTTTCGAAAAAATGGAAATGAGCACTTGATCCACTACATCGTCTTGTCCAACGATTACTTTATGAATTTCATTCTTGAGCTCTTTGTAGTGAACAACGAGTTGGTCAATTGCAGCCTTATCTGACATAGGTTTTAAAATTTGTTCCTAAAGATAAAATTTCTATCGAATTTGTTTGAAGTTTAACTCAATACAAATTCACTTCTTAATCCAAGGATTTCCGAATTCACAATTCAAGAAGGGATCATTAATGCGGATGTACGTCGTTCCGATCTTGTCGGTGATCCAATCATTGATAATACCGCGTTTCTTTTCATTTTCAGCAGCACTTTGAATCAAGGTGTAATCTTCTGTTAGGTTTGCTCTATGAGGAGACGTTCGTTTCATCAATCGCACGATACGAACTCCTTGCTTTCTTTCCATAATGTTAGAGTAGAGGTTGGGTTGCGAAATATCTCCAACTTTCATGTTTTGAGTGAGCAAATAAATCTGTTGGTCAATTTGATTTAGGTTCTCAGCATCCCAAAGTTGATCTCCCGTCGTCGGATTTGTAATGATTCCATTGTTCAAACGGGTGAACTCATCGTTGGAGTATTTTACTACTGCGTCCTCCCATGAGATTTCTCCAGCCTCTAGCTGTTGGTAACATGAATCCAATTTGTAAGCAGCGTCCTCGATTGCTTCATCTTCGAAGGTTGGAACAATTAGAATGTGGCGACATGAGTAATCATCTCCCAAACGCTTTTCCAGTTTCACAATGTGGTAACCATATTCTGTCTCGAATACATTAGATACTTGTCCTTCTTCTAAGCTAAATACGGTCGCTTCGAAAGGCTTCACCATCATTCCTTTTGATGCATTGATCTTTCCACCCTGTTTAGCACTTCCCGGGTCGTCTGAATTCAAACGAGCTGCAGTTGAAAAAGGCTTCCCGGCCATTACTTCATCCCGGATATTTTGCAAACGGACGCGCGCCTGTTCCTTTTCATTTGTTCCAATTTTTGGATAGATAACGATCTGTTGGAAGCTCAGTTGAGCGTTGATATATGGAATGCTATCTGCTGGAATCGTCTTGTAGAAATTTTCTACGTCTCTCGGAGTAACGGTAACTTCTGACGTAATTTGTCGCTCCATTTCTTGCGCTCGTAATTGATCTCCAATTACTGGACGGAATTCATTTTTGATCTGAGAAACCGTTTTACCATAGAATTCTTCCATCTTCTGACGGCTACCTATTTGACTTTCGATGACGCGAATTCGCTGCTCCATCTCAGCATCAATCATCTCAGGAGAGACTTCAATACTGTCCAATTTTGCCTGATTAACCAATAGTTTTTGGTACATCAGTTCTTCCAGCATTACACAATCCATCTGAGGGGAAAGTGTCATTCCAGCCTGCGCAGCCTGGATTTTTTGTGCCTGAATATCAGAAAGCAGAATGATATTGTCTCCTACTTGCGCTGCTATTTTGTCTATCGTTTCTTGCGCCGTTGTTGTAAACGAAAACGCGAGGAGTAAACCGCTAATGAATGATAATTTCATGCTTATCTTTTATCTTTTCGATCAATGTTGATCCGTATTGTTCTTTTAGTTCTTGCAATCGACTTAATACAATTATTTCTTTGATTTGATCCGATAAGAACTCCATAGGTGGTATGTCGTCCTTAAGAGCGTAATCCGTAATGTTCAAAAAATAGGTAAACTCTTCATCGGAGAAATAGGTCTTTGTTCTGTTTAAAACGATGTTATCAACATTGTATTTTGTCAGTGGAATATCTTTCGACAATTCATTGAAGTAAATCCATGTTGAATCGTTGTAATAGAAATTCTTAGCGTAAAGTTTAGCATAAGAATTCACTTCGGAAAGGTCTTTATCATTTTTTAACAGGTAAGCGTCATCAATGTTTTGGGATTTGAAATCAACCGATTTGGGAATTTTCATGTAGAGTCCTTTCACCAAGTAATCACTCAGGACGAAATCATCCTTGTGCTCGCTGTAATAATCTGCCATTTGATACTTCGTAACGACTGTGTCCAGGTTTCCTTTGAGTAATTCCTCTTCCAAATAGAATTGCGCCAATTCTCCTTCGAAGGCATTTGAGCGCAGCTTCACAAGTCGTGATAGTTCAGGATCGGTAGCTTCCAACTCTAGCTTAAGTGCTTCATGTTCGCACCATTGTCTGACGAATTCCTCTAGTTCCAATTTGCTGTCAGGATTGTAGCCCAGATGTTTCATCATAACGCGCGCATCCGATTCCGTCAGATCAACATCGTCAACGGTAGCGAGTACGTTGTCATTCGATCCACAAGAAACCAATACAAAGCAAAACAGGCCAGCCAAAAGACTAGCCTGTAAAATGTATTTATGCAGCTTACTTCCCAATAGAGTAGAGTGCTTCTGAATTGACTACAATCGTGTGTTTCTTGTTGATTTCTTCCATCCAGTTTTCCTCAAGGTAATTCTGGTAATCAGAAGTAATCGCTCCTTTCGCTTCATCGAATTTCTTTGGTCCTGCAGGAATTCTGTCATTTACTTCTACTACGTAGAACTTACCTTTGTATTCGTACACTTCATTCACTCCATCTTTCAAAGGAGATTGAGAAGCAGAAATGAAACCTGTTTTCGTCGTATCGAACTTTCCTTTTCTGAATTTTACGTTTAACGAAGAACTTTCGTTCACCGCTTCAACGATATCAGAAGAAGACAAAGAATCAATTTCTAACAATTTAGCTGTTTGCTGCGCTAAGAGCATTGTACCGCATTCGTATACTTCGGCATCAACGCGCTCACCCCACTGGTATTTTCCTGAATTCGATTCGTAGAACGCTTTCAATCCAGTTGTATCGCGCATTGCCTTGTTCCATACTTGATCAGACATTACTTCGTATAGAAGGATTCCATCGTGGTACTCGGTAATTAACGCTCTGTAAGCAGGGTATTTACCCGCTAGTTTTGATTCCTCGTAGTTCAAAATGGCTTCATCTTCCCACAATTTGTATTGCTTGTCAACAACCACTTTCGGATCATCTTTTCTTGCTCCTCTATATGTTCTTTCAAGGAAGCTAGCAAACTCATTCGCACGGAACTTTTGCTTGTCCAATTTGAAAAGTACTTTCTTCTTGGTATAATCTGAAGCTTTGAATTTTCCGAAATGGTAAGTAGAATCCATATTGGCGTAGAACCATTTCAAGCCTTTTTTACTTTTCGATTTGAATCCGTATTCCTTTTTCAGTTTACTTACGAATGAGGCTTGCGTCTTTACAGCGCGTGCGTCTTTCGACACTTTCTTTTCAATCTCTTTTTCCAACGCATCGAATGAATCAACATCTTTCCAGCTCAAACGCTTAATGATGTGGAAACCGTAATCTGTTTGAACAGGTTTGCTGAAGTCACCGTCATTTTTTAATTCGAAGGCAGCTTTGGTAAATTCAGGAACCATTCGCGTAGTTGTTCCCGTTCCAAACTGTGGAAGAACTCCTCCTTTTCCATTGCTTGAAGGATCATCAGAATATTTACTAACCAAATCTTCAAATGATTCTCCAGCCTTGAGTTTATCGTATAATTCGTCGATTTTATTTTTTGCGTTATCAACTTCCGCTTGACTCGCATCGTTTCTTGCAGCGATCATTAAATGAGCAGCCTCCATTGTTCCGCGCGCCGGACGACGGTCAATTACTTGTAAAATGTGGTATCCGAATCGCGTTCTAAATGGATTCGATACATTCCCAACTGGAGTAGAGTAGGCAGCATCTTCGAACTGATAGACCATTTGGAAGGCAGTGAAGTATCCAAGGTCCCCACCG
>JBGCDF010000103.1:0-14882 GCA_045105095.1 Crocinitomicaceae bacterium
TAATGGGAGCAAAAGAAATACAAATAGGAGTTTATTCATTGAACTAAGTCGGACAATTCTACATAAATCACTCCTGCAAATTAACAATTCATTGGTCTTGAGACAAGTTCGATAGGATTAAGTGTAACAGGTAATCGGAGGTTAAGCCAATTAATCTTAGTGCATAGGAATTCCAAGAAGGCCCAGAGCTTTTCGGGTAACGTTTTTCCGAGTAGAAATAATATCACTCATTTCTGCATCATTCTTCGGCTGGAGGTTTGTGGCGAAATAATACGTGTCCTCATCAGCTTCAACGTACCCAACGAACCAGCAGTTATCGATGTCATTTTGCACAGACCAACCCGTTTTTCCTCGGAGAACGTATTCTTCGTTTTGCTCAATGATCATCATTCGACTCATGATTCTATGCGTTCGCTCCGAAATAGGGAGTTCCTTGTTGCGAAAGCGCTGTAAGAAATCAATCTGCTCGAATTGAGTGATTTTTGAGTCACCTTCTAGCCAGAATTGATCAATACTTGTGCTATCAAAGACTAAATCTCCGAAGTTAAAATCATCGGTATATTGCTTCATTCGTCCGACACCAATGTTACGGGCTATTTCCTGATAACACGGTACACAGGAATAATGAAATGCATCTCGGAAATACAAATCTTGCTCCCAGCTACTGAAGAATCGCGGCTCTCCGTCCCAATAACTGATTGTGCTGTCATTTTCCATTACTCCCGTTTCTAAGGCAATGATAGAGTTTGGAATTTTAAAGGTAGAAGCCGGAAGATGACCTTTTCGAGACCATTCAAAATCATTTGAAAAAAAGAAGTCGCCTGTGAATATGAGAATAGAACCGTCAACATTCGCAGAATCCAGTAGTACCTGAAAGTCGGACATAATCACCTCTTTGATGGGAGGATCAATTGGAACTTCAGGGTCAGTAATAGTTGTAGTTGATGTTGTTTCCACGCAAGCCACAAGCGTGATTAATGAAAGAAAAAGAAAGAACTTCATAGGATTTAATCTACAATTTTACGCAGAATATACACAGAATCTGAACTCGTACTTATGAGTTGATTTGCTGAAACGGCTCGTATTCTTTCATACCCTTCGAACTCCCCACAGGTAATGAGATAATCATCATTATTCACGAACCACCAGCTTTTATCTGTAGTCTTTATTGGATTAGGGTTGATACCGTAAACACTCAGATATCCGTTATACTCGAAGCCTCCATCAATATCAGATGGTGAGATGTCCATCTCAAATTGAAGATAATTCGTGCAGTTCTGTCGAGCTCGGTGCCATGAAAAAAGGTCCCGAACCAAAAGGGTTGAGACAATCAGAAACAACGCAGTTATTCCCACTGATATCTTCTGATGAACAAGTCGAACGTCTTTTATTAAGAAGGCGAGTAAGATCAGTCCTGAAAACATCATTGGGAGAACATATCTGTCGAAGAAATTTGGATTGATCACAACGTATGTGCACTGGAAAAGAAAAAGCACGATAATCATACATACGAACGGATGCTCTCTAACCTTGTCGAGTATAGTACTACTTTTCTCTTGATCTCTTTCAAATAAGGAATACGTTCGGATAATGAGGACGGAAATTGAAAAGATGCTCAAACATTTTAGAAGCCCCCAAATAACACCAGAAATAGGCTGTGCTGTATTCTGAGAGAAAAGAGTTACATCTTTTGTTAATCGTGGGCCGAGCTCAAAATTTCCAAGGATAGGTCCTTGAGGAAATCTATTCCAAACGCTAAACATAACTAATAGCACGGGAATCAATAGGAGGGAAAGATGAATTATTTTTCGACGATATGTGACCTTTTTTAATTGCGAGAGAAGTAACAAAGAGACAGGAGTGAGCATCAATCCTACCAACATAAATATCAACCCAATCCTTTCAATGGAGAAAGCCAATGACATGTTTGATATGGAACGAAATAAATCGCCAATTTCACTCAGATTCCCCAATGTGGGATCTACTTGAGCTCTCAAGATTTTGTAAATCTCTATGCTGGAAAAAGCAATTACAAAAGGCAATACCGCAACAAGAAAGGTTCGAATACTTAGTCGTTTGCTCAGAAAATAGATAAACGCGAAAGCAATTGGAAGAATTAAACCGGTTTGCCTGACCAAAACAGTCAAGATTAAGAAAAAGCATGCAAGTCCCCAGTCAATTAATCGATCTCGCCTAAAAAACTGTGCAAGGAAAAAGAGGTAAAAACAGGTGAATGATAAGTAGTAAAGCTCAGTCATGTATGTGAATGACAATCCAAGGTAGATCGGATTGGCCAAGAGTGCTACTGTGATGAGAAAAGAAGTTTTCTCATTAATAACTACTTTTTTTATGAGCGAAAAGAAGGTAAGTGATCCCAGGATGGAGAGCACCATCGTCGCCATTCTCAAGTTAAAGAGAGAAAAACCGAAAATTTTACAAAATAGCGTTCCCCAGAATGTTTGAGATATCAATGTCATAGCAGGCCAATAACTGAACCAAAAGACCTTCTTTTCTACCAGCACTTGTGCATCATGCGCGTAGGCCCAATCGTCGTTAATGGCAAAATTGCCCATAGGATTGATAATGATTCTAACAATCAACCACAATACAAGCAGTAGTAGCTGGAAACGGAACTTGAAGAGTACTTTTTTTAAACGGTCAGGTATCGAAAGCATATCAACGTTAGAGTTAATCAGTTTTATTTAAACAATCATAAATTTAGAGTTATCAACGTCGAATACTAACAGTTGGTTGAAATTTTTCACTTCCAAGACTTTGAAAAATCATGAACACACTTAATTCCAGTAGTTCTAGTATTTCTTCAGATCAAGTCAGCTTAGGCTAAAGTAAAGAAATATACTATTTAAGTCGGTCTTGTTAAGAGTATGGATCTCAGATAATAACAAAATCACTATTTCTAGGTAGAAAAAAGCGAAAATGTAAGGGGATATTTGTAGACAAGATACAGGAACTCGTATAAGCCTGCTCTTTAAACTAACATTAACACACCAATCGCTATTATGAAGTTTTCAATCCTAATCACAGCTTTAATCCAGATAATTTTCGTTTCGATGTCAAAGGGGCAGACTGATGTCGAACATAACATTTTTGGAGATCTCAGTAAGTCAGTATCCGAGAATGTTGACCTTGTTCAGCAGACAACAAATGCCTTTGAGCTGAACGTTTTTTCTAAGTCACAGAACACTCAACACACAATTAACAATAGTACTGTTGTTTCAAATGCAAGCTATTTCAGTCTAAATGAGGAAGAGTTACATTCTTTTCTAGAACTGCGCCCTTCCATAATTAAGCTGTCTATACGGAATGAATTAGGTCGAGAGTTTGAATTAACCTTGGTCAAGTACGACATCTTTTCTGTCGGACACGAAACCGGATACTGCGATTCTACGGGATATCATTCTGAGGAAATAGAAGAAGGATTGTTCTACAGGGGAGTGATCGAATCAGAAGAGAAAAGTTGGGCAACATTAAGTGTTTCTGAGTTCGGGATTCAGGGGTTATTAGCCCTCAGTGATGGGAATTGGATACTCGGTCAATTGAAAAATCATGACGATTATGTTTTTTATAATGATAAGGATCTATCTGAGTCGAGTGCATTTTTATGCGGAGTAGATGGTGCTGACTCTCAAGTGTCATTAGGCAGTCGAATTGTCCATGAGAAAAGCCTATGTCCAATAGATGTTTTTTGGGTTCCTGATTATGACTTCTTCGTACTCGCTGGTTACAACGTATCACAAGCACTTTACAATATGTTTGCGATTTTCAACAGTATGTCGGCCCTATATCAACAAGAGGGGATATCAGTACTGATGGGAGAAGCGTTCATTTTTACCAGCCCTGATGGATATAGTGAAGTCAATTCTTCTGACGCCTTTTTCGATTTTGGTATAGACATTCACGCCACCGCTAGTTTTGATGAAGATCTTGCTATGCTCATAGCACTAAATACCAACGGGAATTCTTTGAGTTACGGAATACTTGATGCACTTTGTTCTAATTTCACTCCTTATCAATATGTAGAAGCGGGAAGATATGCTTACAGTCGTATAGATAATTATTCCTATGCACTTCCGACCTACTCATGGACTGTTAGTGTAGTAACTCACGAAATGGGACATAATTTGGGGTCGCGTCATACACATTGGTGCGGTTGGCCTGGTGGAGCCATAGATGACTGTGCGCCAGTTGAACCTGGACCTTCAGGAGGTTCATGTCCTCCCGGCCCTTTTCCAGCTAACGGAGGAACAATTATGAGTTATTGTCATAATGTACTCGGTTCCATTAATTTCTACAATGGTTTTGGGTTTTATCCAAATCAGGCAATTATCTCAAATTTGAATGATGCGAGTTGGTGCATATGCAATGTAGGCCTTACTGAATTCGCTTTGGATGATATGTTTACGATTTACCCAAATCCAAACACAGGTACTCTTCATGTAGACGTTAGCTCACTTAATTTCGTCGGGGAGAATATCGAGTTGTCAGTTGTGACTACCCTTGGAGAAGTACTTATCGATTGGAAAGAAACAAACTATCTCAATACGAGCCAGTTGATGCCAGGTTCATACCTTCTCAGAATAAAACTCGAGAATTCAATTGTTACTAAGCCTTTTTCTAAGTTATGATTCAAACGAAAAAAACACGTATCAAGTTGAAAGGGTGGATTCCTTTGTCAGTTGCTGTTTACTTTACTTGGTCAAACTTCAAGCCCAACGTCCGCTCGTAATTTCGCAAAATCTTAATTTCCGAAGTGCTCACAAAACACATAGAAACACCTTCTTTTCCAGCTCTTGCCGTTCGGCCGCTCCGATGCGTGTAATATTCATCGCTTTGAGGAAGTTGATAGTGCGCAACAAAACTCAATCCTGAGATGTCAATTCCACGAGCTGCGACATCTGTTGCAACTAGAACGCGCAGTGTTTCATTCTTAAATGCACGCATGACTTTATCGCGTTCTTTTTGAAGTAAGTCTCCATGAATGGCATCTGTAGCGATATTTCGAGAGATCAATTGTTTGGCTAATTTTTGAGTGGCAGCCTTCGTTTTACAGAAAATAACGCCTCGATTTTTATGCTCAGATTTCAAGAACTGTAACAAAGTATGAAGTTTGTCTGATTCATTGCAAACAACATACTGATGAGAGATCTTCGTATTAACAATGTTTCCACGACTGACTGTAATACGTTCAGCGTCATCTGACAAGTGTTTGGAGATGATCTGCTGAATTCCATTAGGAATCGTTGCTGAGAACAGCCATTTGTTCTCGACAGCTGAAAGTGAGTTCAGTATTTCGTCTAGTTGATCTTTGAATCCCATACTCAGCATCTCATCGGCTTCATCAAGTACGACTGTTTTTACAGATCCTAAATCAACGGCTTTTCGATTGATGAGGTCAATGAGTCGACCAGGAGTGGCTACAATAATTTGCGTAGGACGCTTTAAAGACGCCAACTGTTTATCGATTTTCTCTCCTCCGTAAACGGCTTCCGTGAAAACCTTCTCAGAGTATTTAGTGAACTTGAACAGTTGTTTGGCTACCTGCTGAGCTAGCTCACGCGTAGGGCAGAGGATCAATCCTTGAACATTCGGACTACCTGCATCCATTCGTTCCAACAGAGGAAGTCCATAAGCGGCCGTTTTTCCGGTTCCTGTTTGCGCTTGCGCTACAAGATCCAAATCTCCGTCAAGAAGGAGAGGAATCACTTTTTGTTGGATGTCTGTTGGCTCTACAATGTTCAACTCAGCGAGGCCTTTGACCAATCCTGAACTAATTCCTAAATCCTTGAAGTTTTTCAAAACGATCGATTTTAGTTTTTGGCAAAGGTAATTCAAAGTTGGTCTTTAAATGGTATTCAAGTGTTTTTCTCTGGGTAATCGTTATCTTTATTTCAGATATTTTGCTAATTGAAGTTCTAGCGAGAATATCTTAACTCAGTGTCCAACCTAATGCAGCGCTCCTGGGTGGATGTTCATAAGTTCAAGTATTGAAAAAATGAGTACCTTTCAATTCATTCTTGAACGATTGTATGTACGAATGAAATCTACTTACCGTTTATCTAGGTATAGAACCATTCATCATATTAATTTGCAAACAAACACCGCTCGCAATACTTTTATAACAAGTCAATCCGCGTAAGCGTATTGTACAATCAGTTTAAATACTTAACATCAGTGGACTGCAATCCATATTTGAAAATATTTGATGCTAAGTATTAAGAAAATGAAAGCCTGAACTTAATTGTTTGGGCTTTCTCTTTTAGATATGTTTCAATACATGGTAGCTGTATTGTTCATCGTGACATAAGTTGTCGGTTGCAGCCGATAACGGTTCATGCTTTTTTTGCTATCTAAACTGAACGTACATGTGTACACTTAGAAAACGCGGATTGACCGACAAAAAATCCTTTGTCAATCCCGAAAAGGAGGCTCCACCAAAGAGATGTAGAGCAAAGGTACTAGATTGGTTAAAAGTAATCTTACTCACGGGTAAGATTATAATAGATCTTCTGGAATAAAAATAGCCTAGCTACTTTTTAGGGAGTTTGCGCTCCCTTTTTTAATTTTAGTATAAATATAATATATGATTACCTGAACAAAACCCAACCACAATGAATGCTATAAAAAACCTTCGCCTTTCCTTCTTGCAGATATCCTCGATGTTCATGCTTATGTTTGTCGTTTTAAGCTGCGAACCAACTGAAACCAAAGAAGACACTTCAACGTGTGAAACGAATTTAACGGACATTGAAGGTGAGTACGAATGTTCTGGAGAGTGTGTTGTTACCAAAGATGGAGCTCGCAGTGTTGTGATTGTTTCATCTGAAACAGATATGATTGAGCAGTATTCCGATTCCAGTGCACATATTTACCAAGTTAAAATAGAGGGAGCCGATAACTTCCGTGAACTTGAAATTGGCACATTGAGTGGGAATGAACTATACACGGCAACAGCTGAAGTATCGGATTCGACGTATCCTGTTCTAGAAAAGTACATTTTCGATACAGACGAGAATGGGAAAGTAACGGGTTTCACCAAGATCGTTCGCAATCCAGATCATGAAAATTTCAAGTCCTGCATCATTTACGGGAAAAAAGTATCGGAATAATTGTCCAAAGACCGAATATCAATGCAGTATAGAAGTTAGTTCTCGGCAAGCGAAATAAAGTTATATCAACATTAAAGACAGATAAAATATGTCTCTCAATTCAGAGGTCTTAGCATACTTGAAGATAACTTATTTGGTGTGAAATTAACAATCGTCATTGTATGTAAATAGCCTTCTTTCAAAAGGTTTGACTCTACAGGCAATTGCGAAGGTAATATGAAACCGCTATAGTCCTTATAATCTTGAAAATTTGCTGCTCCTGATACAAAGTTATATTTATCTCTAACTGTATATTCTATCTTCACTATCCTCTTACTTTGTGAGTCTAACCAAATGACATATTGGTCTAAATCTTTTTGTGGAGAAACTGTATTCCATGAAGCTATTACCCCTTCACATTCTATTCCATTTATTATTTTTGTTCCCATATAATCAACAGCAGATGCCTCTTGTATTCGATTCGGAAACTCGATGAAATATTGGTAGGTAGGAATGTAAAACTTCATATTCTTATTCATTTTTACTTCAATTTCCCCATTTATATTTTTCCGATAGGTTTCCCCAGATTGAATCCCCCAAATATCTCCTTTTTCCTTGCCGCTAATAATTTCAAGTTGTCCAGTAAATATTTTTGGAATGTAGTCCAATGAAAATGCCATCTTCTGTTCTTTGAAAGAATTGGATTTTTTGCCAAGAAATCCATGAAATTCATCTTCAAAAATTACGTTGTAAGTTTCAATACTATCCCACATATGAATTTTGTGAGCAACACCCATTTCTTGTAATAACAGTTTAGCCTTATCTCTATTATTTGGAAACGTGTATCCGTCTAATTGTAAATCAGATAGTCTAAAAAAACTGACACATCCAAATACTGATAATAGAACGAATAGTAAAAAGGAAATTTTGATAATTTTTTTCATAAAAATTAAATTACTTATTGAAACTAAGTTACTTTTGTAAAGTAAACGTATTCAATAAAATTACTTCAAACAAGAAGTTTCTATGAAGAAATTAAGTAACGATGAAGAAACTATTGTTGATAATCAATCAATTACAGTTGAAAAAAAAATGAAAAAAATATTTGGACATATTGACCCTGATAATCCTCCAGAAGTTTGTCCGATAAGAGATATCCTTTCCCCTGTCTCTGATAAGTGGAGCATCCTAATAATTATTTTCACGGGTGCATATAGTAAATTGAGATTTAATGAAATCAAGAAAAAGGTATACGGTATTTCTTCAAAGACATTATCGGAAAGATTAAAAACTTTAGAAAGAGATGGCTATCTTAACAGGAAAGCTTATAATCAGGTACCCATTAAGGTAGAATATAGTCTGACTTATTTTGGCATGAAATATTTAGAACAAATATTGAATCTAACTGAATGGATTGATAAAGAAGCACCTGCAATAATTAAACAAAGAATGAAATTTGATAAAATAAAGCCAGTCGAGAACAATGGCTATGACGTCCATGATTCTTCGTCGCACGGCGCATAGCCGAACCGGTATTTAGTAAATTCGTCCAACTATAAAATGACCAATGATTGTTGAACCAACAAATACGAGAGAGTTAACCGACAAGGAGATTGGCAAAATGCGACGCAAGCATTTGGTGTTAATCCCAGTAATTCTTATCGCTGGCTTAATTCTGTGGGTAATTACTCAATTCGATACACTTCCTGAAGTTGCACGATGGGCCGGTATGGCAATTGCATCTTTGGTCATTCTTATCTTTATTAGTAAACATGTTAAGATGGAGCGTGACCTTAGGCAGGGACTCGTTCATGTTGTTAGAGGAGAAATTACAAAAAAGAGGAAATTCGGAGGTAATCGAAAAACTAGTGCAAAAGGGACTTCTCGTGCAAGTGGATCGAGAAGAAGTAGGGCGACGTATTTCATTTATATCGACGAACGAAAGTTTACTGTTCCGCCGAAAATTTACTCGAAAGTAAAAGAAGGAAATCAAGTGGAAATGAATTATTTCCCGAAGTCCCAATTCTATCTGGGAATTGAAGTGCTGAAAGACTCAATTTAGTTGATTTGCGCGGCGCAATCTGGACAGAGCACTAGGTGAACATTGTCAACGGTTCTAATGGATTCAGCCGCATCTTTCATCACACATTTATCTGAACTTTCACAATGTGGAAGCCCAAGATTATGGCCTAGCTCATGATTACACACTTTTTTCAATCGCTCAATAAGAAGAGTATTGTTGCTTGTCTTTAAACGATAAGTAGATGCAATACAACTGGGACCAGGCCGAAATCCTAGTCCGAAAATTCCCCAATCTTGATATTTGTAGGCCGGCTGGAGTGGGGCTCCGTTGCGATCCTTCTTGGTCGTTGAGATATCAGAGGATGTAAGCCCTAGGATGAAATCGTATTCGTCAGGTTTTTCTCTGCGAAGGATGTCAATTAGCGTATCTGCTCGATACCTGGGAGATTTGACATTGATAAAAGCGCTTTGAGGTAAATCGCGACTAGGAAGCGCAACTACGTCAAAACCGTAGGTTCTTTCAATGGAAGCTATTACGGAGTCCTTCAAACTTGAATCGAATTTTCCGAAAGTCTGAATGGCGATTTTCTTCTGATGATTTTCTGTGCACGCAAGGAGCGAAAGGCTAATGGAGGAGAAAATCAGCAATCGTTTCATGCTTAGAAACTTACGAAGGCGATAACGTTCAGCTGGTCGCGGTTCGCACTTCCAAAGAACTGATTCATGTAGCCTAGTTCGAATCGTACGAGTGAATTGAGTTTGTATCCAACTCCGCCGTATAATCGATTTCTATCAAATAAGTTATTCTGATGATTGATGAACAATTCGTTGTAGGCTGAAAGGTAGAAGGTGTTATCAACCATGTCATTGTTGTTCAGTGCTACGTTGAGTGCCAGAAAATAGCGGAAGCGCATTTTGAAATCCTGATCTTCAACCCATCGCTCTTCCAGTCGGTAACGGTGCTGAACTTTTACCCGCCCAAAGCTTTGTTTGGTAATGAATTGCTGGTAAACGCGATGCTCATTGATCACAAATTTTTCGTCAACTAACGGGAAATAATTTTCGCTTCGAATGAATCCGTATCCCACTAAAAGGTTGTTATTCTTCTCGGTGAGATTGTATCCAATTCCTGTTCTTAGGAGCAGTTGCTCCAGATCACCAATTACGTTGTAATTTCTGTACTGTACCTCATGATGCCAATTGAACTTCGAATTAATTTTTTTGTTCCCAAAATAGATCCACCAATTTCCTAAATCAGAACTTTGAGAAAAGGCCAAGGTTGAGAACACGCACAATGCAAGAGTTGCGAAAATTTTCTTCATATTTTCAGGGTTATCTGAGGTGTTAAAATTAGAAATAATTAAAGGCTAAGGCAAAACAAAATCAGGCCATCTTCGCATATAGTTGACGAAGGTGTCACTCAGTCCCTCTTGTTTCAGGTATTCTGCCGAAACTGGGGTTTGTTCCGGTTGGAAGTTGGGGTTGCCAATGACTTGTTTTGGGAAATCATGATGCAAAATTCCAGATCTCCCAATACTTACAAAATCTACTCCTGCGTCTAGAATCGTTTGAACATCTTGACCCGATAAGATCTTGCCAGCAACCGTCAGTTTCGCGTTTCGCAGCGTTAAATGAGTGAAATGCTCCAGAAGCGATTGATTCTGATACTGTTCGTCTTCGGGCATTTTGAAGCAATCCCAGAGCGATACATCCAGAAAATCAACGAGGCCACTCGTATCCAACTGTTCGCAGATCGTTTTGATTTCGTTCAAATCCATTCCAAATCGTTCAGGAGAAAGGCGTACTCCGAGCAAGAAGTCCTTTCCACACTTTTGACGAATTCCTTCAACGATCTCGAATAAAATGCGTGATCGGTTTTCAAGTGAACCGCCATATTCATCATTTCTATGATTGATACTGGAACTTAGAAATTGTGTCAAAATATAGCCATGTGCACCATGCACTTCAACACCATCGTAGCCACATTCCTTGGATCGAACAGCAGCTGCAATGAAGTCTTCGCGAAGTTCAATTACTTCTTGAAGAGAAAGGGCACGCGCTCCAGTTTTTTCATTGTCCGAAGGGCAAACAGGCTGTTCAGGAATGATTTCTTGTGGCGATCGCATGCCTGCATGATGCAGCTGAATGACCGCTAGAGCACCATGTGATTTCAGTTCTTTCGCCAATCCTTTGTGTCCTTCTATATGTTGATCACCAAAGATTCCCAGTTGTCCAGGGAATCCTTTTCCGATCTCTTGAACGTGTGATGCACAGGTCATGACCAAGCCAAATTGGCCTTTGGCGCGAAGCGTCAACCAATGAAATTCTTCATCTGAGAGCCGACCATCTTCATGGCTTTGTTGATTTGTCATGGGGGCTAGCATGAATCGGTTTTTCATGGTCGATCCATTAGGAAATAGGAGGGGAGAACTGCTGCTTTTGCTCATTCTATGTTGTTCGTTTTAGCGTGTAATCATCAAATAATACCCATCTAAATCTCTTAGAGAAAACTGTTCTTTGCCTGAATTCGGATTGAGTGCTATTGGCTCTTCAATTTGTGCATTAAGTTGTTGTGCATTTTCCCAAGTTGATTGTAAATCTTGAACAGTTAGATAAAGAACCAGACCATTTCCGGGTGTGATTTCCGAAGAAGATAAGGTGGGATGTTCGTGTTCGCCCCACTTGTGAAGACAAAGGAAAAGATGATCTTCCTTGTCATGAAGCATTTCGAAAGCGTCTCCGCCATGACCGCTTTTGCAATTGAATAACTGCTGATACCATTCGGAGCTTTTCACTACGTCCTGAACACCAATAATTGGCACATTTTTGATCATATCGAAGTACATTATTGTTTCTCTAAATTATCAACTTTCATGGAGTGTGTGCATGAATGACTGTTATTCTTTAACTTTATGTCATGAATAGCCTCATATTTGTTCTTATTATAGTCGCTTCAGGAGGATTAGCCATTTATTTTCGACATAAAAAGAATGAGGTGGGGTATGCTGTGATGAAGCCGCTGACTACGATTCTGATCATTTGTTTGGCTTTTTTGATGAATGTAGGACGAGATTCGGAGTATGGTTGGACAGTAATTATTGGTTTGATTTTTTCGCTAATCGGTGATGCGTTGCTATTAAAAGACAGGTGGTTTGTTCAAGGATTATTGGCTTTTCTACTTGCCCACATTGTTTTTGTGTACGCTTTCTCTTCATTATTTGGATTTAACACAAACCTCGTCTTATTGGCTGTTTTAGTGCTGGTTGGATCCATCTATTTCCGATTTCTTTTGCCCCATTTGAAGTCTTACACCATTCCCGTTGCACTGTACTTTTTGGTCATTCTTGTCATGGATTGGCAGGCCATTGGATTATCTTTTTCATCAGATGAGTCAATTTTTTACGCACTTGGATTGAGTTCAATACTCTTTTCCTTTTCTGATGGTGTTCTTGCTTACAATAAGTTCGTTAGGGAACTCAAATTTGCTGGATTCCTGATCCTTACGTCGTATTGGGTGGCAATATTTATTATCAGCGTTTCGATAGCATTTGTGTAGTGTAAAATCCAGTTTTTACGGGTTTTACGTTGATTAAACTTCTCTTCGGGTTTCAATTAAGAGCGTATTCAATTTATTGAAAACTAGTACCAATGAAGTAACTCTTTTTGAGATTGTCGTTATGAGCGTACAACAACTTCTAAAATTCTCGAACTATGAAAACTGTAATTATTACTCTTTTATTACTGCTTGTTTCCTTGAGCGCCCATGCCCAAGACAAGATTACGATCAAACTTAAAAATACACGAAGTCAACCCCTGAGAAATGTCCAAGTTACTGCGAACAATTCCGCTGCAGGAGATGTTGTGACGGGGACTACTGATGCAAATGGGAGGGTTACTTTGGTACTCAGTAAAATTGGCGTGTATTCCTTTAGTTACTTGAATGAAAAAGACTTCGACACCTATGAAGTCAAAGAAGGGCTAACAGGTACTTTTTCAAGAACTGTCACCCACGATCCGAAAGGAGTATTTGATAAGAAACCAACAGGGGATAGGTCTGGAATTCAATTTGCGGAAGTTTCTAATTACAAATTCAAAGGAAAACCGAATGCGATGACATTGACTATTCGTGTGGCCACAACGAAACGTGCACCAGTTGTGGGAGCACAAGTTACGCTTGTTTCCATTGCTGATAAATTTAAAATGAAAGGCAGATCAAACGGCAGAGGAGATGTTATTTTTCATGTTAAAGCCAATAGCGATTTCGAAGTAGATGTCGATGGTAATGAATCACTCAAAGTGCTAACGACACCAGATTTAGTAGGAGGTAATTCTACTCAGTACGTGTTCTACGAAAAATTGAAAATCACGGAAATCGCAAAAGGAGATACCTTGATTCAGCGCAATATCACTCAAACGAACGGAACCAATACACACCGTTTGTTCTCACTCAAATTATTGAATTACGATGGGATTCCGTTAGAAGGTGAGCCCGTTTACTTACAGCAAGAAAATGGAACACGCGTATACGAATCAGTAACCAACAAAAAGGGAGAATGTAATTTAATGATCCAGAAGAATGCCGACTACATTCTCAATCTAAAATATGAACAAGGATTGCACCTTGTAGAAGCAAAAAACACGCAGGGATTTGGACGTGAATCATTAACACGCAGATACCGTGGTTCAGCGGAAATAGAGCGTATTATTGCCGAACAAGAGGCGGAAATGAGACGAATGCGAGAGCGAGAAGAAGCACGCCAGCGAGAATTAAAACTAGCGGCAATGGCTGCATCAGAACGACGAATAGCGAAGAAGAAAATGGAGAAGGAATTGGTGATGAATTTCTATGACGAGAAATTAGTCCCTACCTTCAATCCAACGCCAGTCCGCGCTGCTGCTGCTCCAAGTAACTATATCAAGAAAACAACAGAAGGTTATACCGTTCAATTTAACTCGTCAGGTCCAATCGGAACACCAACGGTGATTGACGATAATATTTTCGTTCCAGCCGGTTATTACTCGCCCAATTTCTATTGCCTGAACGCAGCAACGGGAAGTTACAAATGGGGAGTAGAACTTGGTGAATCGGGAGCATCACCTGCAGTTTATTCAAATGGGGTCATTTTGATCAATACCTATTCGTGTACGCTTTATGCCTTGGATTCAAAAACGGGTAGATTGCTTTGGAGCAAATGGCTAGCGGGAACTGTGTATTCAACTCCAACTGCTGATGGAAATAAAGTCTATGTCGTATTTCGATATGGTGGCGCCTACGTTTTAAGCTGTTTTGATCTTAGAACAGGTGATTTCCTTTGGATCAATCGGGTAGATTCTGAAACGATCGCTTGCCCAGTTGTAGAAGGGAACGAGGTTCATGTTGCTTCGCAATCAGGGTTTTACTACATCTTCAACAAAGATACTGGTAAGCCGATAGAAGTGATTACTTCAATTGACGCGGTTTCGTCCCCAACAATTATGGATAAGAGCATTTTCCTTACGGCAACGGTTGATGGGAAAGACCGTTTGGTGGAAATTGACCGAACAACTAACAAAGTGAAAAAATCGTACAAAACTGAACTCAAACCTATTCGAATCTCTGGAGGAGGTCAGCGCCAGATGAATTTTAATGGAACTCATCCCATCGTGTACAAGAATAAATTCGTTGTGCTAGTCGATCGTGATGGAATCAAAGTGTTTGACGCACAATCGGAGCGTATTCTTTGGCAGAAAAGTGTGATGATTGAAAATAGTCAG
>JBGCDF010000104.1:0-3590 GCA_045105095.1 Crocinitomicaceae bacterium
CAAGAAAAACCCCTCAACATTACTCGGACTCGAAAAGATGTACATGTTACAAGGCTCAATCTCCTTTCCAATCACAGTTGTTGAGTAAACGACCACCTCCTCCTTCAAATCATCCTCAATAACAGAAGAAATCGTCTTCAAACTCCAATCTGAAATAGGAAATAGCACACGGGCACTTCTGCTCCGCTCAGCGCCCAGAAAGCGCTTAAAGTCCTTCCCACCTCGAGGGCTGAGCGCAGCCGAAGTCCGAAGTCCTTCCAACCACTCCCGAAACTCATCACCAACCAACCTCGGCTCCTACTCTTCGTCCCAACAAAATCCAACCCTATATCCAAGCAATTCCACAATCTCAGCTTACTTCGCCCCTACGCCCCAATCTTCAACACTCTTCAAATGATCATTCTTCAAAATATGACTTCCCCATCCCACAATAATTGCTACTTTAGAAGAACCACAAAACTCTCAAAATATGTCAAATCCTGATTCACAACAAGACGCGCAACCGTTAACACCTTTAGCTGCGTCGAAACTCTGGTTTTACCCCGGAGAGAACCTCCCTGAAGGAGAAATGCGCATCACCCTAATGGGAACTGGTTGGGGAAATGTTGTTGGTCCAGCACAAAAAGGGCCAAGTATATTCGTCGAACTTGGTAATGAAAATAAAGACACCTTTGTTTTTGATGTTGGACCAGGGTGCATTCTCAATTACAATGCAATGGGAATCCCGATGTCTCGGATGAACAGAGTTTTCATTTCTCATCTGCACATGGATCATTGCTCGGATCTCCCCTTTATTTATGCCTTTGGACCAAACCTAGGAGATCGTTTCGTACCCCTAGAAATTTACGGCCCTTCCGGCCCTCCGCTGTTGGATGAAAATGGCGCTCCGACTGATACTACGCTCGGAATAAAGAACATGATTGAGGGAATGAAACAATTCACTCAATGGCATACGACCAGTTTTAAAACGATGTCAAAAGGTTCAGAAGATAGTTACGACCTCGAACATCACGTGAGAGAATTTGATTATCGAAAGTGTGGAGGAATTGCACTGAATCTAGGTAAGTCGGGAATTGATCATGATCATGTTGTGATTAAACATTTTCCAGCTGTTCATATCATTGATGGAGCAGTAAGTTATCGTTTGGAGTGGTCGCCTAAAGGTAGAGAAGACTACATCGTATTTGTATATTCTGGAGATACCTTACCGAATGATTTCATGCTGGAGTACGGAAAGAATGCCGACATTATGATACATGAAACTGCACCTTCGATAAGTTCTGTTATGAATGGAGTCGGTGTGGAAGCATCAGATGCATTTGACATAGTGTGTAATTCACACACACCAGCAAATAGTTTGGGTTCAATTTTAGCCAAGACCAAACCGAAATTAGGCGTGACTACGCACTCACCAGTTGACCCAAGATCCATCGAAGAATTGATCATGGGCGTTCAAGAGGGTATGAACAAGCACTTAGACAATGACGAAGAGAAGCCAGCATACCAAGTTGGAGCCGACCTCATGGTGTTCAGTTTAAGCAAAGATTCAGAAACAGATGAATCCACGATTACCACGCGGATGTCTGCGTTAACTGATAGACCTTGGCCTGTGCGAATTGCATCGACCGATCCGGATATTCCTGCTCCCTTGGCGGATCAAATTAAGAAATACAGATTGGGCCTCTCCAAGAGCAAAGATGATTCTGAATTAGACGGCGTAAATATTTTTGAACAAGTGAATGAAGCTCCGCAATGCGCCGCCTATTTCGCTCAAGAGGAAGGTGAAACAAAGGAAGAATTCATAGCAAAGTCAATCATCAGGTACAAAAAGGACAACAAGTGAGCCTCGTACCAATCACAATTGTTAGCGGTTTTCTAGGGGCGGGAAAAACATCATTGCTGAGTCATCTCTTGCAGGCGAATCACGGAAAGAAACTGGCCGTCCTAGTGAATGATTTTGGTAAACTTAATATTGATTCAGAAATTATTGTTGAAATTGAGGGCGAAACGGTGAGTCTTACCAATGGATGCATTTGTTGTACGATTCGTGACGACATGTTGACGGAAGTATTAAACTTACTTTCAAAAAATAACCCTCCCGAACACATCATAATTGAAACGAGTGGAGTTTCAGATCCTACATTGGTCGCTCATACTTTTCAAATGCCGGCTGTTCAGGGATTAGTCGAGGTGGATAGTATTATTTCGGTGGTTGATGCTGATCAAGTTTTAACATTAACGGATGACTTCAAGGATTTGGCACATCGGCAGATGCGTATTGCTGATCTACTCGTTATAAATAAAGTGGATTTAGTAAACGCTGAGCGGGTTGAATCGGTGAGAAAATTGGTCCGTTCAATAACTCCAATGGCCCGTGTTGTGGAGTCTGTATTAGGTCGCGTGGATGTGAAATTGCTTCTCAGTTTAGATCGATTTGATAGTACGAACCTTCAAGAGATGGCGGACGAAAATGTCAATACTCGATTCGAAACTTGGGCGTATTCTAGCGATAAACCCTTCACCTTTTTAGCCATCAGAAAGGTTATGGAAGAAATTCCAGCATCAATTTATCGAATGAAAGGCTTTATTTTATTAGAAGGAGCACCTGAAGAACAAGGTCAGTTTCAGATGACGGGCGGTCGATCATGGTTGAGATTAGGAACTGCTTGGGAAAGTAAAACGCGTTTAACGAGGTTGGTTTTTATAGGATCGCTTGGTCTGGACAAGGAAGAAATCAACGAGGTATTGGACCGCTGTCAAAAAGTGTATTCTAGACGTGAACTAGATAAAAGAAACGAACCCGTTATTGTAGAGAATCATCAAGCGCTCACCGTTTTGTTCGGATGATAATTGATATCGGTTTAATTCAATCGCAAATACTCAAGAACTTCCTCAAATCCACTCTCCTCCAAGCACCATACAGCCTCGACCGCATGGTCAATCAAGGCCTTTTCCGTACTCTTCCCCCAAGCAACAACCTCCGAATTATCAGGCAAGGCATTCTCCAAGAAAAACCCCTCAACATTACTCGGACTCGAAAAGATGTACATGTTACAAGGCTCAATCTCCTTTCCAATCACAGTTGTTGAGTAAACGACCACCTCTTCCTTCAAATCATCCTCAATAACAGAAGAAATCGTCTTCAAACTCCGATCTGAAATAGGAAATAGCACACGGGCACTTCTGCTCCGCTCAGCGCCCAGAAAGCGCTTAAAGTCCTTCCCACCCCGAGGGCTGAGCACGTCACCTTGAGCCTGGCGAAATGGAGTCGTAGTAGGTAGACTGAGCGGAGTCGAAGTCAACCACTCCCGAAACTCCTCACCAACCAACCTCGGCTCACTACTTTTCGTTCCAATAAAATCAACGGTATATCCAAGCGATTCAACCACTTCAGCTGTCTTCGATCCCACACACGCAAGCCTAACACTCTCAGGAATGGACTGAGCCTTCGTAAAAAACGTCACAGCCCTTGGACTCCCAAAAAAGACCACGTCGTAATCACGCTGAATGTTAAAAGAAACAGGAGAAAAAGAAAGAAAGGAATGAGCAATTATGGAATAACCCTTCGCTTCAAACTGGGAGCGATAAGA
>JBGCDF010000105.1:0-3808 GCA_045105095.1 Crocinitomicaceae bacterium
CCAAAGCGAAGCAACTGGTTTCTCTCATCTCTATTCGATGGAGGTAACTTCTGGAAACATTTCTGATCTCACAACTGGAAACTGGGAAGTGTACTCTGCTCAACTGGCAGCGAAGAAGGATCGCTTCTACATCACGGCGAACAAAAATCACCCAGGAAACAGAGAATTTTATCATTTGATGATTGGTTCGGGTGAGTTAATTCCAATTTTGACTACTGACGGCAATCACGAAGTATCCATCTCACCAGACGAAAAAACATTGGCAGTGCGTTATTCAGGCAAAACCAGTCCTTGGGAAGTGTACATCGCCGACAACAAAAAAGGAACCTCGCTTCAACGCATTACGAATTCAACAACCGAAGAATTCAATACGTACACATGGCATTCGCCCGAGGTGATTTCATTTTCCGCATCTGACGGACAGAAAGTAAACGCACGCTTGTTTCAACCTGAATCCGCTAAAAAGAATGGAGCTGCAGTGATCTTTGTGCACGGTGCTGGGTACCTTCAAAACGCTCATAATTACTGGAGTGGATATTACCGAGAATTCATGTTTCACAACTTGCTTCGCGATAATGGATATACGGTTTTAGACATTGACTACCGCGCCAGCAAGGGATACGGGAGAGATTTCAGAACAGCTATTTATCGTCATATGGGAGGAAAAGACCTCAGCGATCATGTCGATGGGCGACAATTACTCATTGATTCGTTGGGAATTGATCCAAACCGAATTGGAATGTACGGTGGATCGTATGGAGGATTCATTACCATCATGGCCTTGTTAACGCAACCTGGAAAATTTAAATGCGGAGCGGCTATTCGATCTGTTACAGATTGGTTTCACTACAATCATGAATACACTTCCAATATTCTCAACTACCCAACAACTGATCCCGAAGCATACAAGAAAAGTTCGCCTATCTATTTCGCAGATAATCTTCAAGACCGTTTGCTAATGTTACACGGAATGGTCGATGACAACGTCCAATTTCAAGATGTGGTGAGACTTTCCCAGCGTTTTATCGAATTAGGCAAAGACAATTGGGAAATGGCAATTTATCCAGTTGAAGCACACGGTTTCAGAAAAACCTCATCTTGGACAGATGAATACAGAAGAATTTACACCTTGTTCTATCAAGAATTGGTAGAACCCAAAAACGAGTTTGATGGAAATCAGAGAATTGAAAAGTAAAGAAGAAATGCTCTCTGCATACAATATCCTCTTAGAAGTTTATCCGAACTTGACGATGGAGGAATACGCGCGTGAACTGGATGTCATGATGCCGCATAATTACGGTCAAATGGTTGTGATGGATGGTGACACGATCGCAGGGTTGACGGGTTACTGGATTGGATCGAAGCTGTGGTGCGGAAAGTACATGGAACTCGACAATGTTGTTGTGGCAGAGAAATACAGAAGAAAAGGTATTGGGAAAATGTTATTCGATCATATGGAGCACTTTGCCAAAGAGGAAAAGTGTACGATGTTGGCATTGGATTCCTACACGACCAACTTCAAAGCTCACCGCTTCTTTTACGGTCAAGGATATGGCCCGAAAGGATTTCACTTCGTGAATATTTTGGATAAATCGAAGGTTAGGTAATTGGATTAAAAGATCAAAAATCGCTCCTCGCATGCTCGGTGCATTGAATGATCGTTGTCTGAGATTACAATGAACATCTCAAGCATCGAACGGATAAGAATTCGACATGGATCGTTTTCAATATCTTTAGATTAAACTTTAGTTCTTAGTCTCCAACCATCTTTCAATTACCAAATGAAAAACATTCTCTTCGTATGCTCAGCCAACAAGGATCGTTCGAAAACCGCGGATGATTACTTCTCTGAAAAGTATCCTCAATACCACGTTGATTCTGCTGGAACGAACATAAAGCTGTGTCACAAAGAAGGTACGAATCCCATGAGCGAAGAGTTGGCCGAATGGGCAGATGAAATCATCGTAATGGAAAAAAAGCACCAAGCGTTTGTCAATTCCTTGAGCTCAAAAAATGTTTCAAAGAAAATTCGCGTATTGAACATTCCTGATTACTTCAATTACTATCAGAAAGAATTGATTGAGTTATTGGAAGAAAAAGTCTCATTTTGATGTTGATCCAGCGGCAAGGAGTTATCATTTGCTCGTAAATTGAACGATTCGTAGATGGAAAAATTGATATTTCATCAATTAACGATCGTAAACTCTTTCGATATAGACTTTTTTATCTGATGCTTGAATTGGAGAGTGAAAGAAATTGAAAGATGTCAAAATAGACTTTTTGATAGTCAATTCATCGGGTCGCTGAATCAACAATAGGTAATCAGCGTTTTTTGATAGCTCAAATTGAAAGTACTTTACTCCTCTTCTACCATTGATTCGTACTCTTATTCGTGTAGCGAACTCAAACTTCACTTGCTCCGTCATTTCCAAATTGAACAGGCCGATGATAAAGTCGCCTTCGTTGAGCACTTCATACCCTCCCAAAAAGTATAGGTTGTACTTGCCTTTGGACAAGCTCAATTGAGTCCTCTCTTGAAACAAGCTAATTGAATGATCCATCTTGATATCTCTGCACTAAAAATGGTATTTATCCTTTTCATTTTTCAATCCACGAATCCTTCAATCTAATAATCTCTTCGTCACTCTATGAATGAAACTTCGCAATGATTTTCAAAAATTCCGTTTTGTCCGTACTATCGAGCTTTGTCAATGTAAAATTCACATCGGCAACGGGACTTAATCCATTCGGAACAATTTTCTCAGCTTCTGTAAAAAAGATGTCTTCAATTCTGACGCTCTCCTCCCCTTCAACAGCAACAAGACAATTCGTCAAAGTATCTTCAATGGTCGCTTGAGATAAAAAGGAAGGCTGACGAATGCTGATCAATTTCATGGTTAAATTACAGAACTTGTCTTTGGAAAAATGAAAGGATTGTTTCATACCAACAAGTTACCAAAATTATTCCTCTTCTTCTTTGCTGAGATGATGAAAATTAAGTGCAAAAAACAACGCTACACGGTAAGTTACCATGCAGCGTTGCTCACTTGACTTTTAGATAAGTTGGTCTTGGTTGTTGATCAGATTAGCAGCTTATTTAACCACTAATCGTTCGATTGCGACACCTGTTTCGTTGTACACTTTGATAAAGTATACCGAAGGTGAATTGTCTGAATTAAAATCTGAAATTGCGTGCTCCACTGGTCGATCATTCGAAAGCTCAGAAGTATAAACGATCTTTCCTGTTTTAATATCAATGATTTCTAACGTCGCTGTTTCAGTATCAGAATCCATTTCAATTTTGAATGATTCTCCAACTCCAATTGGGTTAGGATGAACCGTTGTGATCATTCCTTGACGACCTCCTTCGTTCAAACTACCGCAACCCTTTGCTGGACGAACATTAATCGTTCTCACAGTTGAACAACCGTACTCATTCGTCACTTTCACGGTGTATTGCGCATGTCCCCAAACTGTCAAGAGTGGGTAAAAACAAGGGTTATCTGTTACGAGTTGAGTGGTTTGCGTATTCGGATCATATACTGACCACTGATATTCATAATTTCCCTGTGGGTCTTCCACTGCAAGTCCACACAATTCATATAATTGATCGCATGTTTTGATTTCCTCTGGTAGGTTCAAGGTTGGGCTTGGAGCTTCAATGATATCAACATCCGCCGTACCTGTACATCCATCTGCATCTTCTACGGTAACGCCATATGAACCCGCAGATGAAACTACGATGTTCGAACCTGTTTGACCTGTAGTCCAAGAGTAACTATACGGAGCGACCCCTGATGATCCAGTA
>JBGCDF010000106.1:0-13658 GCA_045105095.1 Crocinitomicaceae bacterium
AAGCCTGAAATTGAGAAAAGCGATTTGGTGATTTCCATGCTTCCTGCCCGTTTCCATTACGAAGTAGCCTTGGATTGCATCGAGTTGAAAACGAACTTGATTACGCCTTCTTATATTTCTGAAGAAATGCGATCGCTGGATCAAAAGGCGAAAGATGCTGGAATTGTCATTATGAATGAAATCGGTGTTGATCCAGGTCTTGATCATATGAGCGCAATGAAGATCATTCACGCAGTGCAAAGTAAAGGAGGGACTATTACCAGTTTCAAATCGTTCACTGGTGGATTGATTGCCCCTGAAAGCGATGACAACCCTTGGAATTACAAGTTCACTTGGAATCCAAGAAATGTGGTACTTGCTGGGCAAGGAGGAGCTGCTTCATTCATTCAAAACGGCGAATACAAATATATCCCGTACAATCGTCTATTCGGAAGACTTCATAATATGTCTGTAGATGGATTCGGAGAATTTGTAGGGTACGCCAATCGTGATTCACTCTCGTATAGACATACTTACGGCCTCGATGACCTTCCAACAATTTTCAGGGGAACTCTTCGACGACCTGGCTATTGTGAAGCTTGGAACGTATTCATCGAATTAGGAATGACAGACGATACTTACCAGATGAATATCCGAAAGAGTATCACTCCTCGATCGTTCTTGAATGCATTCTTGCCTTATCACCCAACAAAAACGGTTGAAGAAAAGCTAAGGGAGTTTTTGAGAGAAGATCGCATGCATCTTTATCACCGATTCGAATGGCTGGGTATCTTTAACGATGAACCCTTAATCCAAATAGAACATCCAACACCAGCTCAGGCACTTCAGCAGATTTTAGTACACAAACTATCATTGAATGATGGAGACAAAGATATGCTGGTAATGATCCATGAATTTGAATACAAATTGAACGGTAAGCAATACGAGATATCTTCTCACATGGTAAATATTGGTGAAGATCAGGTGTATACTTCAATGTCAAATACTGTTGGATTACCTGTGGCAATTTGTGCAAAAATGATCTTGAATGGGGAGCTAGAATCGAAAGGAGTAACCCTTCCTGTTCAACCTGAAGTTTATCTTCCGATCCTTAAAGAGTTGGAATCCTTCGATATTCAATTTATTGAAAAAGAAGTGGCTTTGGAGTTAGTTCCGAATTCGTAGGTTCTTCGAATTACAAAATCCCTCTTTTCAATTATCTTTGCGCATTAAATTAGATGGTTGAACCATTATCAACCGTCTCATCTCTTAATATAAAGTGATTCTCAATTATGAGCAAAGACAAATTTACGGTTACGGCCGCCCTTCCCTATGCTAACGGACCCCTTCATTTAGGACACGTAGCGGGAGTTTACCTTCCTTCTGATATTTTCGTTCGATTTCTTCGCATGAACGATCATGATGTCGCCTTCATTTGTGGAAGTGACGAGCACGGAGCAGCAATCACGTTAAGAGCAAAAAAAGAAGGAACAACACCGAAAGAGATCGTTGACAAATACAACGGAATCATCGGGAAAGCGTTTAAAGATTTCGATATCTCTTTTGATATTTTCCACCGTACATCAGCGGAAATTCACCACGAAACCGCTCAGGATTTTTTCAAAGTGTTAGACGGAAAAGGTCACTTCACTAAAGAAACAAGCCGACAATATTACGACGAAGAATACGACCAGTTTTTAGCGGATCGCTATATCACTGGAGAGTGTCCAAAATGCCAACATCCCAATGCCTACGGCGACCAATGCGAGAACTGCGGGTCGGCATTGAGTCCAACGGAATTGATTAATCCAGTTTCAACCTTAAGTGGTAAGACGCCTGTGATGAAAGAAACATCGCACTGGTATTTGCCAATGGAACGTCATGAGGAATGGTTAAAAGAATGGATCAAGGAGGGAAAACTTGATGGAGTACAGCAACATGATGCTGCAGCATGGAGAAATCAAGTTGTTGGGCAATGCATGTCTTGGATTGATGGTGGTTTACGTCCTCGAGCAATGACGCGTGACCTTGACTGGGGGGTGAAAGTTCCGATTGAAGGAGCCGACGGAAAAGTACTATACGTATGGCTGGATGCCCCAATTGGATACATTTCTGCTACAAAGCAATGGGCTGCTGATCAAAATAAAGATTGGAAAGATTACTGGACAGGGGATAGAAAACTCGTTCACTTCATCGGGAAAGACAACATCGTATTCCATGCGATTATCTTCCCTATCTTATTGAAAGCGCATGAAGGATTAATTCTTCCGGACAATGTTCCAGCCTATGAATTCCTCAATCTTGAAGGAGATAAATTTTCGACATCCCGAAATTGGGCTGTTTGGCTTCACGAATATATTGAGGCTTACCCCGAGAAAATGGATGAGTTGAAATATGTACTTACATCCATTGCTCCAGAAACGAAGGACAGCGAGTTTACCTGGAAAGAATACCAAACACGTGTGAATAGTGAGTTGGCTGATAATCTGGGGAACTTCATAAATCGTGTAACTGTTCTTACGCAAAAGTATTATGACGGAGCAGTTCCTGAGCGTGGAGAAATGACTGAGTTGGACGAGTCAATTGTTCAACAAATGGCAACATTCTCCACAAAGATTTCTGATTTGGTTTATCAATACAAATTGCGCGATGCACAGGCAGAAGCAATGAACTTGGCTCGTCTTGGAAATAAATACCTCGCAGAAACAGAGCCTTGGAAAATGATCAAGGACCCAGCCAATGAAGAGCGCGTTCGTACGATCATGAACATCGCAATGCAGATCACGGCAAAACTCAGTATTGTTTTACAACCTTTCTTACCAGCAACGGCGAAAAAGATCAGTGGCGCACTCAATTTCGTGAGCAAAAGCTGGGATGATGCAAAAGAGTTCGAATTGGTTCCTGCAGGTCATGTTACAACGAAAACTCCGATTCTCTTCCCGAAAATTGAAGATGCTATGGTTGAAGCGGAAATTGAAAAATTGAATGTGAGTAAAGTGGTAGAAACGGTTTTTGATCCACAAAAGGATGACACTTCTTTCGATGATTTCACTAAAATGGACATCCGATTGGGAAAAATATTAGAGGCTGAAAAAATCAAAAAGGCAGACAAATTATTGAAGCTATTAGTTGACACTGGTTTGGACAAACGAACCATTGTTTCCGGAATCGCTAAACATTACTCTCCAGAAGAAATCGTAGGGAAAACAGTTACCGTTTTGATGAACCTTCCTCCTCGAAAAATCCGTGGAGTGGAATCAAACGGAATGATCTTGATGGCGGAGAATGCAGACGGTGAGTTGAGCTTCGTCTCTCCTGAAAAGGACTTCGAGGCTGGATCTGGAATCCACTGATAATCGACTTAAGATTTAAATCTATTTATACAGGAAGGTCAATGTGCACGCATTGACCTTTTTTTATTCTAGCCCTAAGTGATTTGAAATCAATTAATACCAAAGAGACTCAGAACCTCCTCCTTTTCCACAAAAAAACGTACAAATCAAGATATATCTATTGACGAAATCAGTAACTTAGCAAACACTAAAATATTCACTAACTATGATCATACCTTTGAAAAAATCACTGTTCGCAGTTACCACTGCGTTAGTGTTGGGAAGTAGCATTCAGTTGGCCCATGGTGCCGATAACATTGCTTCTCAGAACACCTCACAAACCGATAAAACTGGATACGATTGGACGACCATTCAGGAAATTCATGGAGTTTCAATTTCATACTCAGCAGTTATTATTGGGAAGGAACGGTTTCTAGCTGTAAAGTTCGAAAACACGAATTCTGAAGGAATCGACTTTATTTGGTCAATGACCAAAAACGATGCTTCGATAGTTATCACCGAAGATGAAATGATTCAGTCAATCGTTCGACTCGACGCTTCGCAGTCTGCAATCGTTGACGGATCTTACCTGATTGCATTATCAGAAGGTGACCAATTCTCAGATTTTACTGTTTCTATTCAACCTACTAAACGCTAATCAAATGAAAAAGACTTTACTTAAACTCACTTTTGGATTATCGCTATTCGCGATTTCCCCAAATGCACATGCGCAATGTCCAGTTATCTCATGTAACCCTGACACAACTGTAAGCACTGACTCATCTATGTGTGATGCCATTGTGAACTATTCTCTTCCGACGGCAATAGACACATGTTCGCCATCAGGATCTCAGACCTTCACTTATACGGGAGCACAGCAAACATTCATTGTTCCCGCAGGAGTGACATCTATTTCGGTGGACGCATTCGGCGCACAGGGAGGAGCAAACAATCCTGCTACAAACGTAAATTACGGAGGACGTGTTCAAAGTGATATCGCAGTGACACCAGGCGCAACTATTTACGTCTACGTTGGAGGACAAGCCAACGGGTTAGCTGGTGGTTTCAACGGAGGTGGATCCGGTGAAGGCGGCGGTCAAGGTGGCGGTGGCGCCTCTGACATCCGCATAGGTGGAACGACATACAATGAACGTGTAATCGTTGCTGGTGGTGCTGGTGGCGGTGGTTTTTGGTCAAATCAAGAAGTACAAGGTGGACTCGGTGGAGGACTCATTGGAGGCAATGGATATAGAACCACTTATGCAGGTTCTCCCGGTGGAGATGGTGGTACTCAAACCTCATCTGCCAATGGAACGTGTGTTTCATTCAATAACCCTGCTGTTTCTGGTGGATTTGGATTCGGGGGTTCTCCTACTGGATGTGGTTGCGAAAGCTACGGCGGTGGCGGTGGATGGTACGGAGGTGCTGGAAGCGGAAACTGTCGCGGTGGAGGCGGTGGAAGTAGTTACACCGATCCAGCAGCAACCAATGTAACCCATACTCAGGGGGTGCGCATGGGAGATGGAGAAATTACCATTTCTTGGGCAGGAACAACACCAAACATCACGCAAATCGGAGGACTTCCAAGTGGTTCAGTTTTCCCTATTGGATCGACAACTAATACCTTCATCGCTGAAATTAGTGGTGGGGTTGACACATGTTCATTCAATATTATCGTAGCAGACAACGAAGCTCCGACTATCATTTGCTCGGGTGAACTTAGCTTGTGTGAGGGTATTAATTTAAATGGTACAGCTCCGGTAACTGCGGATAACTGTACTGGAGAAACTGTAACATATACTATGACAGGAGCTACAACTGGAACAGGAGCGAACGACGTTGATAACCAGGTGTTGAATGCTGGAACGACCCTTGTTACCTATGTAGTTTCGGATGCAGCAGGAAATCAAGACTCGTGTTCGTTTAACATTATTGTGCACCCATCTCCAACTGTAATTCTCGATCCTTTTGCTACTGATACATTATGTGAATACAACGGCCCTGTCACGGTTCCAGTGGGAACACCAGCTTCTGGAGTATATTCTGGAACAGGACTAAGTGGTTCAAACTTCGACCCATCGATTACGGGAGATGGAACATTCTACATCACCTATACAGTAACTGATTCCCTTGGTTGTGTCGGTTCAGATTCAACAGCTATCGTTGTTGATGGATGTCTGAGCATTGATCCAATAGAGAATTATACAACAACTGTATATCCGAACCCAACGAGTGGTAAAGTAACGATAACTATCGGAAATTCTGGTGAGTTCTTCGAATACACTATCACAACTTTGGATGGAAAAGTGATTCGTGAAACAACACTTGTTGCTTCAACAACTGTAACAGTTGATTTAAACAATGAAGCGAAAGGCATCTATCTGGTTCGAATTTCTCAAGCTGGAAAGGAAAAAATCGTGAAGTTAATCAAGGATTAACGATTCAATTATACATTTCAAGGGGTCCCACTAAACGATTGTTTGGTGGGACTTTTATTTTAGGTATAATCAAACTACCAATCGATACTACAAATGGATGGTTGTTCATGAAACGTAAGGGCTTATTCCTTTATTAAGCGTATTACCTTGCTCTTTTCACCATGCGTGATCGTTAGAAAATAGGTCCCACTTTTGAACATGGACAGATCAATTTCACCTTGTAGTAGCGTCAATTTTTCCGACCAAACTACTTTACCAAGAACATCTGTAACATTTGCCTCTGCGCCACTCAGTTCACCTTCAATTTCGTAATAAAACAGCCCATTTGATGGGTTCGGATAAATCGTAAAAGTGATTGAAAACTCTTCGATTCCTGCACATCCATCAACGAATACGGTGTAACCGGAAGAACCGAAACAGCCATTTGTATCTTGAACGGAAAGGGTTACGACGTGAGCCCCAAGTCCCAGGGTATTTCCTGAAATTGGTTCTGACTGATTCATTCCTCCTGTTGACCACGAATAACTCGAAAATCCTGCATCCCCCGTTGCAATCAGATCAGAATAAATACAAAGCGTATCGGTCAGACCTGAGATTACAGGTATTGGCAAGGCATTTACCAAAACAATTGAGGAATCTTCGCTTAAACAGCCAATTGAATCCATTGCACTCAAAGTATAAGTTCCGGATGTGGCAACAGCAATCGAACTGGTGGTATCCGTCGTATTCCATAAGTACGAATCAAAGATGTTATTGGTAACACCCAATACTACAGAATCTCCAAAACAAAAGGAAGTATCAATAACATTTACATCGACTGGTGGCATTTGATAAATCATAGCGCTTGCAGTATCGGCACATCCTGAAATTGTGTCCGTTACGATGACCTCAACTAACCCACCTCCCGTGTATTGTGCTGAACTCGTAGTTGATCCATTATTCCAATTGTATGAATAATTTGGATTTGTTCCAACGGAATAAGTTGCGATGTCATCATGGCAATTATTAAGATCCAAGAGCGTGTTATCGGGTGGTATTGTGAATGTAAGTGAAACGGTATCTGCCGTGCTCAAACCAAGAGAATCTGTTAACACAAGAATTCCGTAATAGGTGGTATTACTATTGAGTGATGGATTGATAAACACCACAACTGAGCTATCCGAGTATGGCGTGGTTGCTGAAGTATTTGGATCTTGAGTATACCATTGATAATCTCCAACGGCACCAATGTCCAATTCGTATTCTGTACACCCGGCAAAGTCAGGTCCTAAATCAACTACAGGTGGAACGCTAATTATCACATCATCGAATGCAAAGCCGTCATTTTGAGAAGACCCGTCAGAAGCGAAATTCACACGAAATAAGACATTTGTTTGACCTATAAAAGTTGCGTCATCCAATGAATGAGAAGCGGTTACCCAACCCGAAGAACCATTTTGATTTATGTCCCAACCTGACCATCCTTGACTCGACCCACCTGGACTTGAATTAACTGTTCCATCATTATACCAATTGTATGGGTCTCCAAATTGTCCAAGAAGACTCCATGTAGCACCATCATCGAGTGAATATTGGAAATTTGCCCCGTCAAAATCATTTTCACAATTCCACCAGACATTCATAGCAATTGATGAACCAGATGGTAGATTAGTAAAATCAAAACAAGGACTTAGAACCGAAGAATTCTCAAAGGAGGCATAGTTTCCAGTAGCATTCGTAATCCATGAATGTTGACCTGATGCCGCACCAATTATTGTAGAGCCCGCTGGTTCGGCCAATTCCCAAGTACCCGTCGAACCATTTTGAGCCTGCCATCCACCATGGCCACTTTCAAACGACTCAATATAAGGGAAAGAACTAACGATTGGTTTACTAATCACATACTGACCAAAAATTGTATCGTTTGTGGGCATTCCATCACCCACTAAACTCACAGAGACATCAATATAATAATCACCTGAAGTTGATAAATCCGCTAAGTTTGAAAAACTATGTTGATAGTCCGTCAAGCTTGCAAAAGAAAGTCCGCTTAACACGTCACAATTCCATGCTCCTCCATTCACACGGTAGCACACTTCTATATCCGAAATACTATTCGTTCCAACATTACTAAATGTGGCAATGATCGTTTCTAATCCCAATCCGCAGTCGTCCGATGGCGAATCAAGGGATGTAGTGCTCGCGTCATTCGGAGCCAATGGCGCGATAACAACAGTATAGTCTTCACATTCTCCGTAATTTATGTTTGAAGTACAAGCATTAACAGAAGTTAACGGCAGCGTTCCATACCTACATAACACCCTCATCTTTGTAGTTCCAGGAGAAATCCCTATTGGAATTGTAATGGAGGCACTAATAGTTGTTCCTCCAGTGGCGTATCCAATATCATAAAACTCGTTGGGATCAAAGGTGTTATTTTGATTGAAATCAATCCAAACTGCAAAATATTCTCCCCATGACGACCCTGGAGCAACGAAAATTTGATATGTACTTCCTTGTGAAAGAGCTGTAGAAATTGCTGTATAATCAGAGTAATTATTAATCCCAGGATTTGAACACCCAGTTCCCAAATTACTTATCGTATTAAACGTTACATCATTAATTAAATCCCCTGAAGTACATGGACTAAGAAAGGTTGGTAGACATTGACCAAAGGCAGATACTCCAATGAACCAAATGGATAGAGTGAATAGGCTACTTCTCATATTTTAAGAATTCATTCTAACTCTCGATAGTTCTACAGGAGAATCAAAATAGTGGTTTCAATAATGTTAGGAATATAGTTAAAATCAAACGTTTAGACTCGATGCGCAAGCAATAAATTTTCATCATCCATGGTACGGTTCACTTATTTCTCAAATCCGTAACCTTCTATATAATTCGAGTACAAATAATGTACTTTTACTATTCGAATCAGGTCAAGCCGAAAAAGTACTCGTATGGATTACCCTTTTGATTTAAGGTCAGAACTTTCTGAAATAGACTTCGTTCTCAAAACTCAACGTCAAATCATCAAAGATTTTGGAACGGCAGGTATCGATTTCCCAGAAGATTTACAAAGAAATGCTCTTCCTGTAGATCAACTACTGTTCGAAATTTCACTTCGTTTGAAAGTACTCGATTCGACTAATTCAAGTGCTTTTTCTCAATTGTTGTATCAGATTGATCTTCCAGAGAACATCTTACCTGCTCTGAACGAAACAGATGATTTCTACATGAATCTGGCTGAAGTTGTTCTGAAACGCGAGGCATACAAGGTATTTCTGCGCAATAAATACTCGTAATTCGGCCTGAAAACATTCTCCTTTAGCCGAGATTTTAATATTTGAACACTTTTCCCACGAACTTTTGAAAGGTAATACAACTTTAAGTGTCCAATTTGTCTAAATTTGTTAATCCATAATTGTGCACAAAGAACATGGACAAAATATCATACGTTGGTAACGCAGACGTAAATGCGATAGATCATTTATACAAAATGTATCTCGAAAATCCACTTAGCGTGGATGAAGGATGGCAAAAATTCTTCGAAGGCTTCGATTTTGCTCGAACAGACTACGAAGACGGTGGAGCAGTTCCAGAAAATTTTCAGAAAGAATTTAAGGTTATTAACCTCATCAATGGATACCGTAATCGTGGACATCTCTTCACGAAAACGAATCCGGTAAGGGAGCGCCGTAAATACGAACCTACTCTTGCTATTGAGCATTTCGGTTTGGAAGAGTCTGATTTGGATACTGTTTTCCAAGCGGGAGAAGAAATCGGTTCAGGACCTCAGACACTGAGAGCAATCATCAAAGAGCTGGAAGACACGTACTGTCAATCTATTGGGATTGAGTATATGTACATGCGTGAGCCAGATCGAGTGGAGTGGTTCAAAAACCACATTGAGTTGAAAAACCGACCTCAGTACGATCGTGAGCAAAAGCGTGACATCTTCCGTAAATTGAATCGAGCGACAAACTTCGAATCATTCTTAGGAAAAAAATTCGTTGGTCAGAAACGTTTCTCTGTTGAAGGATTGGAAGCATTGATTCCAGCAATGGATGCACTTGTTCAGAAAGGAGCGGAAAAAGGTGTTGAGTATTTCGTAGTAGGAATGGCTCACCGTGGACGTTTGAACACCTTGACAAACATTTTCGAGAAGCGACCAAAAGATATCTTCTCAGAATTTGAAGGAAAAGAATTTGAATCCGATGAACGTTTCGACGGTGACGTGAAATATCACCAAGGATTCACATCATATATCACAGCAAACAACGGAAAGGAATTGGCATTGACATTGTCTCCAAACCCTTCTCACCTTGAAGCTGTAAACCCAGTTGTTGAAGGGATTGCTCGTGCAATGGCCGACAACGATTTGAATAATGATTTCTCAAAAATCTGTCCCGTATTAATTCACGGAGATGCTGCAGTCGCAGGTCAGGGAGTTGTTTATGAAACAGTTCAAATGGCTCAATTGGACGGATACAAAACTGGAGGAACCATTCACATTGTAGCCAACAACCAGGTTGGATTTACCACAAATTATCTGGACGGAAGATCATCGACATATTGTACGGACGTCGCTAAAACGACGCTCTGTCCTGTATTCCATGTGAACGCAGATGACGTTGAAGCAGTGATTCAGGTAATGGAAATGGCAATGGTATATCGCCAGCATTTCCAAGGTGATATCTTCATCGATTTGTTAGGGTATCGTAAGTACGGGCACAACGAAGGTGATGAACCAAAATTCACTCAGCCAAACTTGTACAACTTGATCGCGAAGCATCAAAATACGAGTAACATCTACTTGAGCCAATTGATCTCTGAAGGTCATGTTACCAAGGAGGAAGCGAAAGAGTTTAGTGACCGATACAATAAGTATCTGGAGGATGAATTCACCGAGTCGCGTAAACAAGAGAAAGCATTAGCATACGATTTTTTGCAGAAGTCATGGGAAGGATTCCGTCAAGGTAAATTAGAAGATTTCGATCAATCACCTGAGACGGGTGTTGACAAGAACGCATTATTAAGTCTTGGAGAAAAGCTTTCTACTCTTCCAGAAGGAAAGAAATACTTCCGTAAGATTTCGAAGATCTTCAAGCAACGTCTGGAGGCGATTCAAAATGATAAATTGGATTGGGGATCAGCAGAAATGTTGGCGTACGCAACACTATTGGAAGAAGGACACCCTATTCGAATCAGTGGACAGGATGTTGAACGTGGGACATTCTCTCACCGACACGCAGTAGTAAAAACAGAAGACACAGAAGAGGAAATCATTACATTGAATCTTCTCTCAGATAAACAGGCACCATTTACGATCTATAACTCGTTCCTTTCCGAATACGGTGTGTTAGGATACGAATACGGTTACTCTCTGGCTTGTCCAAATGGATTAACAATTTGGGAAGCACAATTTGGAGATTTCTACAACGGAGCGCAGATCATGGTCGATCAGTTCATTACGGCTGGTGAAGACAAATGGATGACACAAAGTGGATTGGTCATGTTACTTCCACATGGTTATGAAGGACAAGGTGCAGAGCACTCAAGTGGGCGTTTAGAGCGTTTCTTACAGCAATGTGCAGATTTGAATATTCAAATTGTGAATACTTCTACTCCAGCCAATCATTTCCACTTGTTGAGAAGACAAATCAACCGTGAGTTTAGAAAACCGCTAGTGGTATTCTCTCCAAAAATGATTTTACGTCACCCTGAAGCGACTTCATCATTGGATGAAATGGCAAAAGGAAGCTTCCAGGAAGTAATCGATGATCCGAATGCAAACGCTGGAAAAGTAGATACACTTGTTCTTTGTTCAGGTAAATTCTACTACGAAGCAACTCAAAAGGGCAAGGAACTCGGAGTTGAAAACATGGCATTTGTTCGTGTAGAGCAATTGTACCCGCTTCCAATAAAACAATTGGATGCAATCAAGGATAAATACAGAACGGACAAAGTGATCTGGGCTCAGGAAGAACCATCAAATATGGGAGCCTGGACGTACATGGCAATGGAGCTGCGTGATTGGAACTTAATCGGAATCAGCAGAAAAAGTTCAGCAGCTGCTGCAGAAGGATCACATGACTTGCACAAACGTCGTCTTAAGCGTTTATTCGATGAATTGTTCGAGTACGGAAAAACAACGGTTAAAGCATAAAAAAAACGCCCTTCGACGGGCTCAGGAATCAAAAGTGAATTTGATTGAATCATTCAATAGAGAATCTTTCAATCCTTATATACTAAATACAAGAAGATGTCAGTATTAGAAATGAAAGTACCAAGTCCAGGAGAATCGATTTCCGAAGTAGAAATCGCACAATGGTTGGTATCTGATGGAGACTATGTAGAAAAAGATCAGGCAATTGCAGAAGTTGATTCTGACAAAGCTACGCTTGAACTCCCTGCGGAGGAAAGCGGAATAATCACGTTAAAAGCTGAAGAAGGTGATGCCGTTGCCGTTGGTGCTGTCGTTTGTTTGATCGACACATCAGCTGAAAAACCAGCAGGATTTGAGTCTTCTCCTGAAGAGAGTACTCCAGAACCTGTTGCAGCAGCCCCGAAAGCGGAAGAGCCAAAAGCAGCAGCTGCACCAAGTCCTGATCCAGTGAAGAAAACTGCTGGTGAGAAAACATACGCTACTGGCACACCATCCATTGCGGCTGCCAAAATCATGAACGAAAACGGAATCTCTTCTGACCAAATTAGTGGAACAGGGAAAGATGGTCGCATTACCAAACAAGACGTTGTAGCTGCGATGGCAGGAGGATTCTCTGCTAATGACGCACAAGGTTGGGGTGGAACACGTGAACAGCACCGTGAGAAAATGCGTATGCTGCGTCGTAAGATTGCTGAGCGTCTCGTTTCTGTAAAAAATGAGACAGCCATGTTGACGACATTCAACGAAGTGGATATGAAACCAATCATGGACATGCGAACGAAATACAAAAAAGCGTTTGCCGAACACCACGAAGTGAATCTTGGATTTATGTCTTTCTTCACGAAAGCGGTAACAGAAGCATTGAACTTGTACCCAGCTGTCAACGCCCAAATTGACGGTAACGAATTGGTATTCCACGATTACGCGGATATCGGTATTGCCGTTTCATCTCCAAAAGGATTGATGGTTCCTGTAATTCGTAATGCGGAGCAAATGTCTTTAGCGGAAATTGAACGCGACATCAAGCGTGTAGCGATCAAGGCACGAGATGGGAAAATCACTCCAGACGAAATGACAGGTGGAACATTCACCATCACGAATGGAGGTGTGTTCGGATCGATGTTATCGACTCCAATTATCAACCCTCCGCAAGCGGCAATTTTGGGAATGCACAACATCGTTCAGCGTCCAGTTGCGATCAATGGAGAAGTAGTGATTCGACCAATCATGTACGTTGCGCTTTCGTATGACCATAGAATCATTGGTGGTAAAGAATCAGTTAGTTTCCTTGTGAAAGTAAAAGAAATGTTAGAGAATCCAGAAAGAATGATTTTCGGAGCGAAAGATCCTGCAGAAGTATTGTTAGGATTGTAAACTCACCTTATTATAGTAATGAAACGCCATCTTCGGATGGCGTTTTTGTTCCACAAACAAATGAAATCGATCATCCCTTCCATATCAACTATTCTTCTCTTAAGTCTGGTGGGATGCATTCCTATAAAAAGCGTATTCCTCGGGAAACCTTCCAGCCGTGACATGGATCGCTTTGATCATTCAACCATTCAAGCGGCAGAAAATTGTTTTGAATTCCACGCATACGATAAATCGCTAAATCATCTAACCGTTAATGATTGGACACATGACATTCCTTTCTCTGTATCGTTGGATGAGCTCTTTTCGAATCATAAAGTGCGAAGTTTTGCCATTATTCAAAACGACACTATCAAATACTCATACGACGGAGAATCTTTCAATTCTGAA
>JBGCDF010000107.1:0-24248 GCA_045105095.1 Crocinitomicaceae bacterium
ATTTCTGTTTACTACTACGGTGAAACGAAATCCATTCATAGTGGAGATTACACCGAAGAGTTGAAACAAGCGGATCGTCGTGTTGATGTGAAATTGATCAAACTACCAAAAGGAGACAACTAGGAAATGGACAGAAATCGAACATATTTCAAGTTCCTGAGAACGTTTTTCTTCCTGTTTTGTTTGGGATTCAGCCAATTCGCCTCTGCGCAATACATGGAGTTTGAGTGGTCGGAAGAATTCCGTTACACGAATAGAAAAACGGGATTCTTTACCGAGTTTGTTGGAACGAACGTAACCACCCTGTATCTCCTTCAGCGGAACATTGAGCGAACGAAGCCCTACGACGATGCAAAGTTGATGTTGGTCTCGATGACCAAAAACACACTCAACATGACCGAAGAAGAGCGATTGCCATTGAAGGGCTTTCCCGAAAACAAAGGTCAAAAAAGTGTGCTAGATGAATTGGATTATGTGAAGACGGTTCTTTCAGATGGGAAAATTTTCGTCTTTTGGAGAAAACTCATCAATACTGATTCGACGCGAACAGAAGAAATCTATGCCCAGAGTTTTAAAACGGACTTCAAAACGGATTTACCGCTAAAAAAAGTGTTTACCTACACTCAGGATGTCGAAGACAGAGCCTCCGTTTTTGATCCGACCATGTGTGTGGTTCTTTCCGATCAGGAATCTGGAAAAATGGTCCTAGGAACGGAGAAATATAACTTCGCAGACAGCACACTGAAATTTCAGTACGCATCAGTTAGCCCTCGATTGGTTCCGTCGAGTTCAAAGTCAGTTGATCTACCGCAGCAGCCAACGTCTATTCCAGGTAAAATCACTTCGCAGTACCAACTAAGTGAAGATGGCCTGATTCAAATTCGTTCGACGGTGAAGTATACTGTTGAAGAACGATTTTACCTCGATCCAAAGCATGCTAAAACCTATCCTGCTTTGACGGTTGTGAATATCGATTCAGGCGCGAAGAATGGGGTGAAGTTTCAAACGAATTTCCGGACAATTACTGATTTCAGTTATCACAGTGCAGGAGGAAAAACGCGTGTATTCGGTTTCTTTGGAGATTTAATTGAAGATACTACGGGTATCGATAATCAAGGTCTGTTTTATGCCGACATCGACATAAACAGTACTGAAGACCCCAAAGTCGAATATGTGTATTTCGAGCGGGCCATTGTTAATCGACTGTTCCCGAAAAAGCGTAAGCGAAAGCGCAAAGGATATGAATTCCCTTCAGAAAAGGAAAAGTTGGCAACTCGTTTTGACATTCAGCACATCGAATTCATGGAAGATAGTAGTTTGGTATTCTTCTTCACGGAACAATACAACTACACGGAGACGGAAACGAAAAGTAACCTGAACGGTGAAAATGTCTACGCATTTGAAGATTTCTGTAAGAACAAAAATGTTACAGCCATGCGTTTTTCAGCAGATGGCGAAATCATGTGGGCGCGAAGCGTAGATCGAAAGATGTCCTTCCAAGGGCATGACGTTTCCGACATTCGAGTGGTCTACAAACATGGGAAATTCATCGTGCTGTTTGGAAATGAGTTAGCAGAATTAGCTCCACCAAAAAAGAAAAAATTGAAGCATTTAACTTCGGAACTGACGTATCATACCTTTGATCCTGGATCGGGTAGAGCGAAGGAATTCGTAACGGAAGTAAATGAGCCGAAAACCGAAAAGAGAGATTTGAAATATCTTGATCCGAACGCTTCCATTATAATGGATGATCAGTTTTATTTCTACAAAATGCGTACAGGTCAGAATCCATTGTGGACTGCTGCAAACGTTATTTGTTTCCCTACTCTTTACTACACCTTCGCGACAGGAAATACGAAGGTAGGAAAGGCTGATTTCACCATGATGCGGATTATGGAAGGTAAACGTCCTCGACGCAGACGTTAGTTCTTCTGTCAACTGAACAAGATTACATGTTTAACTTTCTGAAAGCCCCCTTACCCGCCGATTTAGACCTCTACGAGACGACCAGAATGCGCATGACCTGGAATATGCACCTTTTGCTTATTCTTGCTCTCACGGCCATGACATGTATTGCGGCTAACAATCAATCCATTTATGTTCTTTTCTACGGCGGTAGTTTATTCTTGATTTTACTTTCTCTGGTTATCATTAAAAGAACTGGGGAATTTGGCTTGACGTCTGCGTGTGTATCTACCATTATCTACTTAGGCATTCTTTACTCAATGTTTCAAATAGATGGTTACATCCACTACTTGGAACCATTTTGGGCGCTACTCGTTGGATTGTATGTATACTTCTCGCATGGAAAGGCCTGGGGAGGGCTAACCATGATCACAACTGTTATCTGTACCGCGCTATTTTTTCTTTTCAGGCTGAATGGAGCGATCGAGGTATTGAGGAGCACAGATTCCGTTAAACTATTGTCAAAGGGAATTGAATTTGCCATTTGTCTTTCACTGATCGGCTATATCATCCATCAATTTATCTTTTTGAAAAACCACGCTGAAAAGGAACTTCGCCTGATGAATCAGGCACTGAGAAAAGAGAAAGAGTTAGTGGAAAGTCGTGATCAAGAAAAAACCATTCTCTTGCAGGAAATCCATCACCGTGTTAAGAATAACTTACAAATTGTAACGAGCCTTCTGCGCATGCAATCGAATAAGATTACTTCCCCAGAAACAAAGGAACATTTCAATGATGCGATTAATCGGGTGTTAACCATGTCATTAATTCATCAAAAGTTATACGAGAGTGAGAACCTTTCGGCGATTGATTTTTCGGAGTACATCGAATCGTTAACAGCCGATGTCCTCAGAAGCAGTCCTATTCAGCGTAATATTGAGAAATCCATCTCCATTGATGTACCTGAGATTGGTATGAAAACAATTGTCCCAATTGCGCTAATCATAACCGAGTTGATTTCCAACTCAATGAAACATGCATTCAAAACGACTGCATCTCCTCACATCAAATTGAGCGCACATTCCAATGCCGACGCGGATTCTTTAGAATTCACCTACTCGGACAATGGAGCCTGGAAAGAGTCCAACACGGAAACGTTCGGGATGCAACTGATTGAAGCTTTGACAGAGCAGCTCGAAGGAAGTTATACACTACAGTTGGAAGAATCAGGGTCGACTTATTCCTTTCAGTTTAAACGATTGGATTAACTAGTTATTCTTACTCTCTTCCAATTCCAAAATACGGTTCATATTCAAGTCATAGTACTGCGTGTTTTTGAGTTTTCCCATTGCGTAATTAATAATGGGGATGTCCAATAAATTCTCCTGATATTTTTGTTGTTTTTCGAGCTCAGGAAGATTCGGGTTCACACAAATTTCTCCCAAAAATTTCTGATTCTGTAATAAATACGTGGTGATTGCACAAGAGGCAGTACAACACAAAAAAGCGCTACCCATTTTGGATAGCGCTCTCATTCATTGATTTAATCGTATATTAAAACTGTCTATATGCTCTTACTTTATGAGTTAACCCTTTAAATCGAGATACCCATCCTCCATTATTGAGGTTTACGATGTATGCACTTGAGGCAGTTCCACCATCTTGCCTTGAAGACCAATACTCTCCAGAAATTGCAGTTCCTCCATTCGCTATCACTGCTGCATCTATAATGGCTTTACTAGCATAATAATAATTGAATTCCAGAGCATCTGGCAAATACCAATCACCATAAGAATTGTTTCCTGCCGTATTCTGGTATTCAAGACAAACGCGCGCCGCATAAGGATTGCCGTCTCCATAACCGTATGCAGCCAAAATCAAACTTGTTACTCTTTTCCCGCAGCCCATTCCTCCGCCACTGTATAAAACAGGGAAATTATTTGTTGATGATGATTGAAACCTTACGCCAGTGCTGACATCATCCATTGAGATTACAACACCATGCTGTCCTGACGAATCAACACGGACAACAATTCCACCTTGGGCGTAATCACCAATTGAATAGGTTGGGGCATCCATTCCTGCTGGACCTTGAGCACCTGTTGCACCTATTGGACCAGTTGCTCCATCGTTTCCTGCTGGACCTTGAGCACCTGGAGCACCATCATTCCCTGGGATTCCTTGAGGACCTGCTGGACCTTGAGGGCCTGGAGTTGAACTACCTGAAGTCTTTGCGTACAAAGCGTAAGGAACACTCAACAATTGACTTATTCCCATTACTGAATAATTTGTTCCACCAGTAATGTCCATTGACGTTTCGATGAAGTATGGTCCATTTGCCCAATCAATCAATGAAAAATCATCTGTTGTAGTTCCTGTTCCTATTTGTGTATTCACCAAACCATATCCATTAGATGTTGTAGCATGTGTTTCAGTGTATACTGACAGTCCAGCTACTGATCCTTGAAGAATTCTAAATTGAAAGCCAACAGCTTGATTGACGACAATATTACTGGATACATCGCGAACAACGCTTTGGTAATTAAATGCTTCTGGTGATTGTGCTAAACTGGTTGCTGCTAGCAACAAGCTCAAGCATGAGAGTAGTACTTTTTTCATGTTTACTTAGTTGAGATGTTAATTACTTTTTAGTAGGTTAAACTGTTTAATTGGCTGATTGCCTTGTTCCAAAAGAATTGAATAACTTCCATCAGAGAAAGACGCGACATTCAACTGTGTGAGTTCGTCTGTCAATTCTCCAGCCAACACTATGCGCCCAGACTTGTCATACATTTTGTAAGAAACCCCTTCATAAACTGCACTATTTATCGTTAATAGTTCAGACGTAGGGTTAGGGAAAATTGACATAGAAAATGCTGGAAGATGATCTTCTAAACTCACAAATTCCCATGCTGTTTGATGGAAACCTTGGGTTAAGGTGTTGTTCGCATTTGACTCAGTAGAAATAACGAGCTCTCCAATTGAGAAGTCAATGCTTCCAGAAGCGTTACTCAAACTTTCACCTTGCGTACTTATTAGTTCTTGAGCAAAGCTTCCAGCTGAGTTCAGGAGTAACATGGCTACAACTATTTTTTTCATATTGTCTTAAATTTGATCCGAGACAAAAGTAGAACGCAATTCAATGACATGAAATACGTGGTTCACTTAAAAACTACGTGGTGATACGTAGTTTAAACATGTTCGTTGATGAAAAAAAGTAGTGAGTATTTGCTACCTACTGTTCATTGATAAAGTACTTGAGTCAACAATTAACCGCTTTCAACTATTGATTTCGTTGCCTATGAAAAATTTTAAACCAACAAAACAGAAGCATGAAAGGGAAGTAGCATCGAATAAAACAAGAAATAACGTGAGAAATGTGCATTAACTGTAATTGCTTGTCTCATTTGATCAAACAATCCTATAAAGGGAGCTTAATTTTTACTCTCTTCTAATTCCAAAATACGGTTCATATTCAAGTCGTAGTACTGCGTGTTTTTGAGTTTCCCCATTGCGTAATTAATAATGGTGATGTCCAATAAATTCTCCTGATATTCTTGCTGTTCTTTCAAGTCGGAAAGGTTCGGATTCATGCAAATTTCCCCCAAATATTTCTTCTTCTCCAAATCTCCTTCTAACCAACGACCGTTGCGCTTACCAAGCGTGTAATTACCCATTTTATTGAGCTTTCCGTAAGGATCGTAAAATTTCCAAAGCCCATCAGGAATTCCATTTTTCATACTTCCTTGAGACTGTAAGGTTCCATTGTCGTAAAAGTTCATCACATGACCATTCATTCGCCCTGTGCTGTCATTTTCTTCATCAATGGTCAGCAGCTGTCGGATTTCATAGTGATCGGTATGCGCACAATCATATTTCTCAAACTTCTCGATAATGTATGCGCTGTACAATCGGTTCCCTGTATCATCGTAATCGGTCAAGATACCTTTAGACTTAAATTTCACGGAATCATTGATGACAATAATGGAATCAAAGTAGTTCGCTTCATACAGGAAATCGCCATTGTAGCTGTAAAATTTCCACAATCCGATTTTCTGTTTGTTTTGAAGTCGCCCATCACGCGCAACCGTATCGTTCGGATAGTACTTCGTCATCTGGCACGCGATATCTTCTTTTGAAATCAATGCAACTCGTCCGTAGTACTTGTCTTGAATGGAATAGCTCGAGTAGCCTTCTTTCGCTAAAAGTGCCTCCAAACTCATCGTTGAAGTGATGTCATCTGGATAGAATTCAATGGAATCCTCCCAATTAAACTTATAGCGTATACTCAGTGCATTTTCCTCCCAAATCTTTTCCTCCACCGGCATTCCGTATTGGAACTTCACGTAGTGAAACTTGAATCCAAGTGTGTCGTATGCCTCATAGTCTTCGATGGGCTCATCATCCAGAAAGAAACCGCGCTTTGCCAATTTCCCGTTGGTATGATACGACTTTGACTCCCCATTGAGCATTCCGTTTTGCAAATTGATATCGTACAGCAACATGGAATCCATTTCAGGGAATGTCAGATAGGTGCGTAAATAACCATCCATGTACCCATCTTTGAAGGTAGCCTCAGTATGAACTTCCGGATTTCTGGAAATCATCTTCCCATCAACTTCATCATTTACGAAGCTTCCCGAAGTAACAACTCTTCCCAACCAGTCGTACTCAACAGCTTCGCCTTCGCGCAAACCATTTTTGTAATTGACTACCTGTTGGAGGTAGTACGTTTGACGCTTTGGGAAAGTATCCAATTCAGCCTCTCCGTAATCTTCATAGTAATATCCGTATCGTCGTTTGCGCTTCTTATCCTGATAATTGTAAAATCTCAACTCGCCTTCTGCTTCACCCCTGTTGAAGTTCAGTGTACTCACTACGTTTCCTTTTCGATCTCTTGCCGTCCAAATACCGTGCGCTTTTCCATCCAGGAAATTACCTTCAATCGTTTTAACACCATATTTTGCGCCGTACGTCGAGTATTCTACGAATCTGCTGTTGTCATAAAGCAGTCCACTATAATGCTCAGCAAAATCTCTGCGAATTTGAAGGTTGGCATCTCCGAACATACTATTGTTCGTATGGGAAGCTACCAATAACCCTTTCCTCTTTTTCTTTTTTCTTTGAGCTCGATAATGCTTGTTATATCCGAAATATCCTTTGGAGTGACGAACGACTACCTTGTTGGATTTCGACTTAATCTTCGATATACCCATTTTCCGTTTGCATTTGAACTCACCTGTATACAATTCACCATCCCGCTTCAGCTCAACATCCGAAGTGACATCGTACAATCTCCATGAATGCATTACGCTTTTGTGCCCCATTGTATCGATCACCTCATCTTTTATATCGTAACGCACACCAGAACTGGTAGATTTTAATGTCAAGTCATTATAGGTAGACACCTTCGTTCCTGTCCAACCTGAAAAATCATCCGTAAATGTCCTTTCAATTCTTGAGTGAACATCTCCGAAAACGTTGAATTTTTCATACAGATACTCGTGCGAAACAGCATCATATTCTTTGTTGGTCTGAATGGTCGTATCCCTAGCCCAGGTTCTTCGCAAAATAACTTTGGAACTGAGATCTTCGTCGTCGAGTGCATCTTCATTTTCACTGTAAAACCCAACTGGCTGTATGTCAAACTTTTTGCGTTTTTCATAGCTATTTATTGTCGCAATAATTCCGTCAATATTCACTTCATACTCTCTCGGTGGGCTGTCATCATAGTATTCGATGAACGCTCCAATTGAGTCATAAATCATGATGTCGTATCGCTCTCCACTACGATCGTATAAGTTTCGGTAATACTTATTCGAATCGGGTTCAAAAACGATAACATCCAATGGATTTCCGTTATCCCAAAAAAGGGTGTCTTCACTCTTGAGCTGCCCATTCTCAAATTCGTATCGAAAAAACAATTGACCATTCATGTAGTATTGCTCGTAGACACCGTCATACTTCATTCGAGCACCCAAACTATCGATCAAAAACCAAAGAGGATAGACTCTTCCTGAAGGGTCCATTGTGGTTGCATCGAAGCCATACCCTTTTCCATATGGATTATATTCTTCATCATATCTTTCGTATCGGCGCGCATCTGTCAGGTCGAAAGACTTTTCGTTTTCTCCCGTTAACTCAAGATCCTCTTCAAATTCTTGAAATTGAATCTTATAAAAATCACTTGGGAAATCTGGCATTGGAGCTTCCTGACATTGCAAATCATGTCTTACCCACTTTTCTCTAACCTTCTTGTAATATTTTCTGGGCTGAACCATGTACGAGCCACGAAGGATAGGTGTTTTCGAAAGTAAGGTATCATTCGGATTAGCCATTTGAACCTTTGTCGTGAGTTGAGCATTCGTCATATAACTCCATTCACCAGAAGGTTCTCCTGCTTCAAATTCACCGATTACTTGCTGAACTTTTCGGTAGCCATCGTAGTGATGCGGGCCCTCAAGTAATCCGCTTTTGAACGTTGAATAATTGGTAGCGTACTCTTTGTAGATAGAACCTCCCTTTCTCAGCCTTTTCCGATCCCGTCTCCGAATTTTCCAGTACAGCTTTTCTGGATAGCGAATTTCCCATTCTCCCTCCTTATAACCGTTTACAAAGTTTCCCTTTTTCAAGGTGTCCCCCTTAAAGTTCAGCCAAACTACTTCTCCGTCTAATACATTATTCTTAATCCTGAAATAACCTGCAATTTGATACGCGTCGGGTTGGTGCTTCCCGTCTTCATCGACCAAGCATATTTCTTCGAAGAGCTGCACATATTTCCCATCAGGGATATTTTCAAAGGGAGGAAGTACATCCCGATCATGATTGTATTCCACTTCGACCAATTCTCCGGGTCTCTCGCGTAAAGTTCGTGTTGCAGCCCTACCAAATCCTCGTCCGCTTAGTTTCCATCTCCATCGCTTGCGAAGTTCTTTGTGTAGTTCTTTCAAATACTCGCCGCTTGCCAATTGAAACGCTTCCCGATTAAAGTCAAAATCGCCGCTGAAACGGTTGAAGTAATTGTTGTAATCCGCGAAGTAAGCATCATCGTCTATGATTTTCCAATAATCGGAATGGAGCTTCACTTCCTTGCTAAAGGGGTAAACATAGTATTGCTCTCCCTTATGCTGAATAGAATCTACAGATGTCTGTGCCCTTGCGGATGACAATCCACAGAAAACTGAAAACAGGATGAGCCAGTAGGGCTTTTTCAAAAATTGCTGCATGATTATTCTTCAATTACCTCTTCAACATTCTCACTCTCTTCGTCAGCATCTCGGAACGCATTCATGTTGATGTCGTAATATTGTGAACTGACTACTTTGCCCAATCGATAATTAGTGATTTTTACATCTAGTAGGTTTTCTCTGTACTTGATTTCTTCTTCTAAATCAGGCAGATTAGGATTGAGGCAGATGTCCCCGAGGTACTTCGTTTTGGAAAGGTCTCCAGATAACCATCGTGCATCACGCTTTCCAAGCATGTATACTCCATATTGATTCAATTTCCCGTATGGGTCGTAATACTTCCAAACTCCATCGGGTAAACCATTCTTCATGGTTCCTTCACTCTGCAGCGTTCCGTTATCGTAGAAGTTTTGGACGTAACCGTTCAATCTTCCCACTGAATCGTCTGCTTCCCATTTGGTGTATAGTTGGCGAATTTCGTAATGATCCGTATGCGCACAATCGTATTTGGATGACATCTCAATCACGTATGCTTCGTACAATGGGTTCCCTTCGCTATCAAAATCAGTCAGTACTCCTTTTGATTTGAACTTGATAGAATCGTTGATTTCAATGATTGAATCCTTATATTCTACTTCATACAACATCTCTCCGTTGTAGCTGTAGTATTTCCAACATCCGACTTTACGACCACTACTCAAATCTCCATCTCTAGAAATTGTGTCATTCGGATAGTATTTGATCATGTGGTAATCGATTCCCGTTTTGTCAACGAGACTTCTCCTTCCGAAATACGGACGCTCAAAATATCCTCCGCCAAGCCCAAGACCTGCAATGATTTTTTCGAGAGATTTGGTCGTCGTGATATCAGATGGTTCGAAGTAGATTGAATCTTGCCAATCGAATAAATAACGCACGCTCAATTCGTTCTCTTCCCAAATCTTCTCCTCAATTGGGAAAGAGTATTGAAACTTCACGTAGTGGTATTTGAACCCAAGTGAATCGTAGGCTTCGTAATCTTCAATTGGTCGTCCGTCCAAAAAGAAACCCCGTTTGGCCAACTTCCCATTCGTATGGAATGCTTTTGATTCGCCCTGTAAAAGGCCATCTTGAAAGTTCAAGTTATATAAGAGAATTGAATCTCCCGGTCGGTGGGTCAAATACGTTCGAACATATCCATTTGGTTCCCCATATTTGTATGTGGCCTCAGTAGTCGCCAACTTATTACGCTCGATGCTTTTCCCATCAAGGAACCCATCCTCGTAGTTTGCTTTTTTCGTGATATCACCATACCATGAATAATTGATTTCTTCTCCATGCGGCTTTCCGTTCAAGAAATTGGAAACACTCGATACATAATGCACTTTTTTCTGCGGGAAGGAATCTCTGAGTGGATCTTCATAATCGTATTCCATCCATTCCTCGTATTCATCTTCTTCCTTTGGGTACGCGTATCGATAAAGGATCAACTCTCCGTTTGCTTCACCGTTTGAGAAGTTCACTTCGACCATTTTCTTCCCGAATTGATCTAGTCCTATCCATAAGCCATTGGGTTTTCCATCAACCATGTATCCCTGAATATTCGTCATTTCCGCACTAGCGTCTTTGCCTTTTTCATTGTTTGATCCGTCATACTCTTCATAATAATCATCATAGTAATAGTCATTACCCATATTGAAGAAATCTCCCAGAGGATCTCGGAAGAAATTGCGATAGATATAGTTCCCAATATGTTCATTCGTTTCCGTCGGATCAATCAGGTTCATAATGATTGGATACTTCGTTTTACCTGTTTCCCTGTAGCGCTCCAAATCTTTTCTCAGTTTGTCTTCTGTATGTCTCGCCTCTGGCAAATAAAGGGTTAAATCGTCCTTACCAATTTTGAATTTCTTTGTGCCAAACTTCAGTTCTACTGGGCCAGTGTATGGTTGTCCGCCTTTGCTCATCACATACTCACTTGCGACCTTAAATCGTTCATCGGAACGAATGTGACGAATAGGAATGGTATCTGGTTCGTAATACTCGTAAAAGGATGCGGAACTTGTCGTTTCTAGCTCAATATCTCCTACCCATATGTATTCCTTACCTGTCCAACTTTCAAAATCATTGGCAAAAGACTTTTCTTGCTTCATCATTACAGAGCCTGTCACACTGTATGCTTCCGAAGTGAAACGCTTGTCATCAGGATAATACATTGATCGATACATTCTAGTTGAATCATCGACAAACCATGATTGGAATAACAGAGTTGAATCTACCATTGCCTCATTGTTCAGTGTATCATACATGTTGTAGAAATAAAAGCTCCCGATTTCTCCACCTGTTACTTCATATCCTTCGATGGTGAATTTTTCTTCTACTTCGTGATTTTTCTGAATACGAATGAAATCTCCCAACGAGTCATATGCCAATTCGAGGTACAGTTTACCATCATAGTCATAAATCGAGCGCAAATATTGGTTAGAGTCTGGCACTTCAGTAATTACGTCATGGGCAACACCGTTGTCCCAAAAAATGGTATCCTCTGAAACCAAATCTCCATTCTTAAATACGTACTTAAATGCGCGTTGCCCATTTTTATAGTTCACCGCGTACGTTCCCGAATAATTTGGTCTTCCACCGATGCTATCCATAAGCACTCCGCGATTGATGTATCGCTTTGAATTCTTATCGTACGTGCGCGCTTCATAAGCGTCATAACCGAACTCGCCTCCATAATACTCTTCTTCGAAGCCTAACTCATCGTACATATCGCCTTCGAAATGATCGAGATCATAAGGAGCGCCATTCAACTCCTCTTCCAATTCTAATTCTTCCTCCAGCTCATAAGCGATTTCGTATAAGTTTTGAGGTAATTCGGGGCGGTTATATTTTGGAAAAAAATTGAACTGCTGACGATCTGCTCCGTACACACCCAAAATATCTTTTCGAATCCAGTGAGGGTGAACTACTAAGCTGTCTATTGATGCGTGAGTCATGATTTGTGTAATCAGCTCATTGTTGCGCATCCGCTTTCTGTTTTTTCCGTTACCCTTTGTTACTACTTCGCGGGTTATCCAAGTGCCTGTTGGTTGACCTTCAATAAATTCTCCTTCTTCTACTGGATACTTGGAGTTAAGGAACCTTCTGTATTTTCCTGTTTTGGCTCCTTTGTTGTACGAGATGTACTCGGTTAGTGTATCGATTTCAGGAAAGCCACGTTCGATGTACAAATTGGCCTGCTTTTCCGAAAATCCATATTCCAACGTTCGGCGTTGATATTTCCACTCACCTTGCTTAATCCCATCAACGAATGTTCCGTGCTTCAGGGTATCGCCCTTGAGATCTATCCACATCGCTTCGCCGTCAAGCACATTGTTCTTCATTGTGAAATAACCTGCCACACGATCCATTATACCCTGACAATTACCTTTTTCATCAATCAAACAAAATTCTTCGTAGAGTTGGACATATTTTCCATCAGGAATTGGATCGAGCATTGGGGTGATATCAACGTTTTCCTGAAACCGCTGCTGCAAAAGTGGATAAGGGTTCGATCGCATTGCTTTTACCAATTTTCGGCTACTCAGATGCTTCTCATCGTCATCGTACCTCATTTCCTTGTTGTACTTCGATTGAAACTTTCGGATTCGTTTTTTGAGCTCTTTAAACTCCTTTTTCGTCATCTCTTCTCCCAGTCCATCTATGGCGAGCTCTTTGTATTTTTTATAGGATAAACGACCTTTTAGGGTAGATTTCTTCAGTGCTTTTGAATACTGGGAGTGTGACTTTACTTTGACCTTAAACGGATACACAAAGTATTGCTCACCTTCAATCTCAATGGTATCGACTTCCTGCGCGTAGCTCACAGAAAACATCAACAATAAGAAAGCAAATGATGCTAGGAGTTGATTAAGTTTAATCATAATAGGTGTAGTCAAAAGTTTCTATTTGAAAGTTTTTTTCGTTCTCATTCGTTCGAGCGCTTGTATGAGTAACGCGTGATGGTAGTTGATTATTCTCAAAATCAAACGACGAATGCCTACGCATGATGTATCGATCCATACTAAAAGTGGAGTCCACAAAGCCCTTACAACCTCCTTGTATATTGTATTCTATCGATCTTTTATAGTCAAATGGTTCGCGCTCAAATTTGATTTCGATTGGGTTGTTCGTCTTATTGGCGTAATCAATCGTCTTCACGTTGGATTCATTGACCCGATTCACCACATGGTATCGCTTCAAAGGCATTTTGGGCGTTCCACACACCACTATATCTTCCCCAGTTGGGCTCAAAATGGAATCAACAGAAAGAGCGCCCCAATGCTTTTCTTTGGGTAAAAAGAAGAGGTAGTTTCCGTTTTCTGTATTGAGGTACGCCATAAAGGTTGGAGTGGATTGCTCCTCTTCGTAGAACTCGTAGCCAGTCATCTCAATATCCGAAACGTTCGATTTATTCATTTTCACTTTTTGGAAGCCGTAGGTATCTTTAACGCCAGAATAGCTAAAGGTAACATCGCTGATTTTCTGACCCTCATAATATTCAACGACTTGTACACTTTTAACGCGCCCTTGTTCATCGAAGGTATACAGCTTCTCTCCCTTTAACGATGCAAAATCGTCAACCTTTCCATTCAAATTGAAAATTTTCCTGTGAATTCCTTTCACTTTGTTCTTTCTGATCAAGCTATCGTCGAACCAAACAGGGAAGGACATGTTATCTTCTGAGTCAGAAAAAAAGTGCTGCATTTCAAACACAAAATCGTTCGCTAATGTTTTCCCACGACGAAAAATTCTTCCCTTTTCTTCGGAACAAGCAAGCAAAAAAACAGGGATGAGTAAAAGAATGAAAATGCGTGTATTCATAGAGTGTGTAAGATAATAAGATTATGAGTCACGTGATTATCAATTGATGTTTTTGTTCTTGAACAAATCTATTTTAACAATTAAATGAACAAAACCGCTCGTTTTACCTTAATTTTGTAGAGAATCAAGACTTTATGCGCCCAATTACGGACTGGTTACCCATTACCCGCGATGAATTAAAAAAACGCGGAATCGACGAAGTAGATGTGATACTCATTTCAGGGGATGCGTACGTGGACCATCCTGCTTTTGGAACGGCCGTAATTGGACGAATCATCGAAGATGAAGGTTTTACGATTGCCGTCATTCCTCAACCCAACTGGAAAGACGATTTACGTGACTTCAAAAAGTTTGGGAAACCGAAATATTTCTTTGGAGTGACAGCAGGGTGCATGGATTCCATGGTAAATCACTACACAGCCAATAAACGTCTTCGATCTACGGATGCCTACACTCCAGGAGGAGAAGCAGGATTCCGACCAGATTATGCGACAACGACTTATTCCAAAATTCTCAAGAAACTCTATCCGGATGTTCCTGTATTAATCGGGGGAATTGAAGCTTCACTTCGGCGCGTGACCCACTACGATTATTGGTCGAATAAACTGATGCCCTCCATCCTTGTTGATTCAGGGGCAGACATGTTGGTATACGGAATGGGAGATCAACCACTTCGTGAAATGCTTCAACTCTTGAAAAAGGGTGTACCATTTGAGAACTTACGCACATTGAAGCAAATGGCATTTCTTCAACCTAAGTCGGAAGATTTGCCGAAAAATAAGTCATGGGAAACGGTAGAATTATCGAGCCATGAGGTGTGTCTTGAAGATAAAATAAAGTTTGCGGCCAACTTCAAAACTGTTGAAGTTGAATCGAACAAATGGGCGGCTAATCGCATCATACAATATGTCGGTGATCAGGTATTGGTGATCAATCCTCCCTACAAAACAATGGTTGAAAAGGAAATTGATCAATCCTTTGATTTGCCATACACGCGACTGCCACATCCGAAATACAAAAAGCGTGGAGCCATTCCAGCTTATGATATGATCAAGTTCTCGATCAATATGCATCGAGGATGTTTCGGAGGTTGTAGCTTTTGCACCATTTCCGCTCACCAAGGAAAATTCATTGCATCGCGTAGTGAAAAGTCCATTTTGAAGGAATTGGACAATGTGACTCAACATCCTGATTTCAAAGGGTATATTTCCGATATCGGAGGACCGTCGGCCAACATGTACAAGATGCAAGGCAAGGACGAGGCAATTTGTGCTAGATGCACCAGCCCAAGCTGCATTCATCCTGTCATTTGTTCCAATCTTGATACGTCGCACAAATCAATGACGGAGCTGTACAAAAAAGTCGATGCTCATCCTGAAGTAAAAAAGGCCTTCATTGGATCAGGAATTCGCTACGATTTACTAGTGGATGAATTCAATAAAAATAATGAGGACGGAAACCACGATGAGTACATTGAACAGGTTGTTACGCGACATATTAGTGGAAGATTAAAAGTTGCCCCTGAGCATACTTCGGATGCTACATTGAAGGTGATGCGAAAACCATCCTTCAAGTATTTCCATAAGTTCAAGGAGAAATATGATGCTATTTCAGAGAAGCATAATCTCAATCAGCCATTGATTCCTTACTTCATTTCTTCTCACCCAGGATGTGAAGATGAAGACATGGCGAATTTAGCGGTGGAAACAAAAGATCTTGGATTCAAATTGGAACAAGTTCAGGATTTCACTCCTACCCCGATGACGGTTGCCACTGTAATTTATTACAGCGGTGTTCACCCATATACTCTGAAACCTTACAATACAGTTAAGGACAAAGAGCAGAAATTGAATCAACGTCGTTTCTTTTTCTGGTACAAGCGAGAGAATCATAATCACATTCGTCGCACATTGAAAAAAGCGAATCGACAGGATATGATCGACAAGTTGATTGGCGATCAGCCTCAACAATCTTCTAGATCAGGAAAATCAAGTGCTAAACCTCAACCTAAATGGTTAGAGGAGAGACGGAAAAATGATCGTTCGCGTAAAAAGCGCAGATAACGTTTAGCGTCACATCAAAAAACTTTTGATTATTTTCATCTCATACCAGTTTGGATTTGATTTTATTGCAGTGGAATTAAAATAGTTTAATTTCCAACTTCTGGAAAGTTCATGTGTCTTTAATACAGATGAGAACAACTCTTGACTTACATCAGCACCTAATTGATGGCTCAATTAACGGAGACAGAAAGGCACAAAAAGACCTTTTCGATCTCTACAACAAAGCCATGTTCAATATCGGTGTGCGCTTGTTGGGTAATTTTGATGACGCGGCCGACATCACCCAAGAAACGTTTATTGATGTATTCACTAAAATCGATCAATATCAGGGAAAAGCCACATTTGGGGCTTGGATCAAACGGATCATGATCAACAAATCGATCAATCATTTAAATCGACGGAAGGTTCACTTTTCTTTGAGTGATAATGAACCCATCGAAGATGAAGTCAACTCAGACAAGGAGGATCGCGAACAGTTAATGTATGAACTGAACGCATCTATTTCAACATTACCAGAAGGATGTAGGGTGATTTTCACCTTGTATTATTTTGAAGGGTACGATCACCAAGAAATATCTACGATTTTAGGAATCAGTCTATCTACGAGTAAATCTCAACTCAGCCGCGCAAAACAACTCTTGCGGGCCAATGTTTACCAAAAGATTAACGCATGAAAGACGAATTCAACATAGAAAATACAGACTTAAACCCCTTCGAAGCACCCGACAACTTATGGAGTCGCGTGGAAGCAGGATTAGATCAACAAACATCGAAACGAAGAGTGCTAATTTGGTGGTGGGCGGCCGCTGGAATTGCGATACTCGGAATTGGATATATTGGCGTTCAGTTTCTTTCGAATAACAAGGTTTTTCAAGACAACGTCATCGCGAAAAATGAACTACCAGAGGTTCCTTTGGATTCATCAGAAATAGAAAAACCGAACATGGTAGCCAACACGAACGAAGATTCGGTTGAATATCTTGAATTTTTGCCAGAAGAACTTGAAGTCTTACACGAACCTGAGCTTGAAACAATAACAACGACTGTTCCTTTTATGCAAATCAGTCCCGCTCCAAACAATGTAAGTACATATACTTGGACCTCTCCCAACTCCACCCCTCTTGTTAACGGCGGAGCAACGGACATAACAACTGTTCTTTCGGCAGTACCAGGAGTAACATCTCAATCGACGACAGTTTCGACCAGCGCCAACTTTAGCGGATATATGAGCCCAGCACCAACGGTTACTTGGGATGCAAATACGACACTACAAAGTGGCACTTATGGAGTTATCACGAATAATATCATCGCAGGAAATGTTTCTCTTAATCAAACTTCATCTAATTCAAACACCGCCAAAGGCAACTACGAAGTGAATCAAATAACGAATGGAAGTCTCATGACAGATTCTATCACATTTGGTTTAGGTGAATTCCTCGATCCGATTAGTTCATCTACGTATGAAGCAATTCAGGAAAATGCCTTCAAGCCAACATCAGACGATCCGCTTTCTACCTTTAGTATTGATGTGGACGGTGCTTCGTACAGTGATGTGCGTGGGATGATCAACCGCAACACCTTACCGAATCCTAATGCTGTTCGATTGGAAGAATTCATTAATTACTTTCCCTACGAGTATGACGAACCAACAGGCGAACATCCATTTTCAATCAATACAGAATTCTCGCCTTGTCCATGGAATTCTGAACATCAATTGCTCAAAGTTGGAATCAAAGGTGAATCCATTGAAAAGGCTCAGTTACCTACAAACAATTTGGTCTTTCTATTGGATGTTTCTGGGTCGATGAACAATCCTGAAAAACTCGAATTACTGAAAAAAGGATTTCGATTGCTTGTGAATGAATTGCGAGAAGAAGATCGTGTGGCCATTGCAGTGTATGCAGGTGCGGCAGGGTTGGTATTACCTCCAACATCTGGAGCGAACAAAGATCAAATACTGGACGCTCTAAACAAGCTCAGCGCGGGTGGAAGTACTGCCGGAGGAGAAGGAATCAACCTAGCGTATAAAACTGCACAGGAATACTTCGATCCACAAGGAAACAACCGAATCATTCTAGCAACCGATGGTGACTTCAACGTGGGGGTTTCGGGCAATGACGCATTGGTGAAGTTAATCGAGGAGAAACGAAAATCAGGAGTCTATTTGACTGTTCTTGGCTTTGGGCATGACAATTTCCAGTCGGATAAGATGGAGAAAATCGCTAACAATGGAAATGGAAACTTTTCCTTTATCGATAACATTCTGGAGGCTAAGAAAGTATTGGTAACAGAAATGGGAGCTACGCTCAAAACAATTGCGAAAGACGTGAAAATTCAAGTAGAATTCAATCCAACGCATGTGGGAAGTTACCGCCTCCTTGGGTACGAAAACCGTATGCTTCAACATCAGGATTTTGCCAATGACACCATTGATGCAGGGGAATTAGGAGCTGGACACACCGTTACGGCTGTTTACGAAATTATTCCTCCTGGAGTTGAAGGCAGTAATTCTCAAAATGGCGAAACCGAACTCAAATACACACAAGTTGAAACAAAACAACTCGGTTTGTATGCTTCAGAACTGGCGACTGTGAAATTCCGATACAAGCATCCCGATGGTGTTAAGAGCAAATTGATCGAACAGGTTGTTCTTAGCACCCCTGAGATGAAAGGTTCACCTGACTTCGAATTTATTCAATCCGTGATTGAATTTGGACTTATCATTCGAGGCTCTCAATATGCTGGAGATGCCAATTTCGATTCAGTTATTGATCGGGCAACAAAGGCTATCGGTGACGACAAATTCGGCTACCGAAAAGAATTCATCATGCTTGTTGAAAAAGCGAGAACGCTTTCCGAAGTATGGGACTATTGAAATTTGTTTAGTTCCTATAATGTACCCATTGCACGTTTATATCTTAAAACTGTTGCGCGTTTAAAACGCGCAACAGTTCTAGCGTTGATTCTGAAAACGAAATTGAATGGGGCCAGACCTACTTTACTAGAAATGATCGAGAAACCACTTGTCCAGTAGTAAGGGTCAATGATATAAAGTACATGCCTTCAGCCACGTCATCCTCGAGCTCTATCCGAACTGTGTTATTAGTGGATGGTTGGATTCTGTAGTTGACTTCGTTTCCAATTACATCTCTTAGCACATGGTCGCTCAAATTACTCATGGAGATTCCGTTTATTTGAATGATTCCTTCGGATGGATTAGGAAAAATGTTAATCTGTCCTAAAAGCTCTTCAGAAATACTTGTAACGTCTTCAATCAATCCCTTTTTATAGATTACGTCCCCAGACCCTAAATCTTGATAGACAAGGTGTACATATCCATTCTTATAGATAACATCTGGTTTCCCTTGCAATCCAAGCAAATCCTCATGCGCCTTGAATTTGTAGTTAGAAAGCGTTTGTACATTTCCATCCGTTGTTACTGAACACCAAACGTCTACGTTGCTTCCAGTTTTTTCTTCCCACACAACAACAAGCGTATCTCCCTCACCAGAAATTCTTGGATAATTTTGGGTGTCATTTGGAGAAGCTGGGGGATTCATCAATTGAACATTCGTTAGATTCAGACCTCCACTGAGACCGGCTGAACTCACATACGTTTTATAGACTCCAGTTGCTTGAGATGCCGAGGCAACATATACTGAATCTCCTATAATGACACCGTGAGGTCCTGTTGCAGGGCATGTAAAAATTTGCCATCCTAAATCGTCCAGATTTTCCGTTGAGTTAAACGTGGCACCAAAATCAGTTGAAAGCGATCCCCATGTATCTCGGATATTATTTTCATTATTTCGAAACAGTGCCAATTGATACTGTCCTTTAACGAGGATTTCAGGAGGGCAGCAGTCACAGGCAACCCCTGGAGTTGAAGTTGTCACCGCCTGTTGAGGCTCATACGTCAATCCTCCATCGATCGATTTAGCAATTGCAATTCGCTCATTACCTCCAGAGGCATTAAACGTCATGTATGTCACATAGGGGTTACTATTCTCATCCATATCGATTGCTGGCATCCATGTTCTTCCTATGTCATGGTTATCAACTCGAATCGTGTCGCTAAACGTTAGTCCACCATCCGAAGAATAAACAGCGTAAATGTTTCCCGAAGCAATTGGTTGTGCTTTGAATGCTACTACGACATTATTGCCATTTGCAGAAATATCTGGTCCCGTCCAACTAGCCACGTATGTTTCCATTCCTGATGGAACGATTCCAACCGGTGTATCGAATGAGGTTCCGTTGCCTCGAGCAACAAACAATTTCCCTTCACCGTATTTACTTAATAGAACGATAGGAACGTCATCGTTTCCTAAACTTAAACGTGGACGAATGTTTCCGTACAAACCGCCATCGGCAACTGGGACTTCCAATTCCCAAATAATTCCTTGTTGACTCATTGCAATGCTTGAGATCAATAAAAAGGATAAGTTCGTTAAAATTGCTTTTACTTTCTCTGATAAAACTGTCAGTTTTCTTGATTCTAAGGTATTCATGTGATTTTGTATCGTGTTAGAAATTGTCTGATTGAAACTTTCTGGATACACCTAATCTATCCATTAGTCGTAAACTTCAAATAAACACATAACTCCATCGTCACATCATCCCCTCTGAAGGGGATATTTCTCAAAAGGCAAAATGTTCTTCTAGGAATTCTTAAAACTGTTGCGTGTTACTGCTTCGCAAATTTGAATTGAGTTGTTGCTCCATTTTCAAAATTCAAAACGAGCGTATACTGTCCCGCATTCAAATCGCTTACGTTCACTTGCATGACAGTCGAAGACAGTTCTTCTGTTAACATCTTACGTCCAGCCAAATCAACAACTGTCAATTGAGCAGTACCATAATCCTGATTCAATGAAACGGTCAATTCTCCTGATGTTGGGTTCGGGTAAATCTCGCCGAAATCCTGATGTACTTCTGTCAGCGACAATTCATTTGCGTCCAATACTTTCATAGACACTGCAGGAATGATATCCGTTCCGAAACCGAGCGCAAACTCGCCGCCATCGGTGAAAATCGGAGAAACAGCCTCTAATGTGAAATCAATCGATCTTCCGTACTGGATTCCTGTATCGAACCCGAAGAACACCTCTGGATTCACTGTTTTTACGCATCCTAAATAGCGTTGATTATCCGAAAACTGGACAGGAGCAGGCAGCGCTCCGTAGACTTTTTCTCCCTGTAAATCGCCAGGGTAATAGTAAAATCCACCTGCAACCTGATTCAAATCATTAAAGGCCAAGGCAGGATCGTTTAAATCGGTGAATACGTCATTCCATTCATATACAGCCAATAGAATCTCTTCTCCATCCAACACCACGCCCGAATTATATCCTGTTACCGACGAAAAGTAGAATCCTTCGACTGCCAAACGACTCGCATTTGGATTTTCAAGTGGCACACACATTTCCAATGCGATACTCGAATTTGCCGTGTAATTTGCATTGGAGACAGGCAAATTAGTCGTTGGATCCAGTCCTGAATAACCAATCAACGAATCGGAAATAACGAAATCGTAACTCAAGGAATTATCAAAGTTAGATTCGTCAGAAACACCAATGTCGATGTCGTAGGTTAAGGTATATCGTCCATCTGGATAATTCGTCTGAGAAAATGCTGGAAGATTGTTCGTTCCTCCCGAAAACACATCAAGGCTATCACCAGCATTCAATGCGTACGACGCACTCGTCTCAGACCACGTTCCGGCTGGTCCCGTAACAGTTGCTGTGACTGTCAAGTTGGATTGGTTATCTGTTCCGTAATTATATACTTTGGCTCCAACATCGAAACTGAATTCAGTATTATCCTGAGCAATCAGAGCTGAAGTTGAGGCAATCTTCGGAGCAACAGTTGACTGCGCCGTGATCCCCACATCATTCGAATAGAGTCCCAGCTTGTTTCCAAGGAAGGCCACGACATCATCACCTGCATCCAATCTGGCACGAATAGCTGCCCCGTCTGATTTCGAGATAAAAGCGAACGGGATGGAAGTCAATGGTCCGTCTGTTGTTCCAGGCACATCAATCAAGGCATCTTCACGGTTGACCATTATCACTCCAATGGCACCTGCTTGCTCTGCCATCAATACTTTCGTTCCATACCAGCAGACATTTGTAGAAACACCATCGTAGCGATAAACGAAAGCAATTTTTCCTGTTAAATCATTGATCAACGTTCCACAGCCTTCATTCGCTAGAGGAATTCCCTGAGCATTAATTCCGGGAGTACCATCATCTACGAGCATCACGGTATCTTCTATAGCATCCGCAGGGTTATTTAGGTTTGGCAAGCCCCAATTGGTTCCATCACCGTTGCTAGTAAAATTGTATCCCCCAGCAACAACAGCCGGTTCAACAATGGAAAAAGAAACTTGTCCGAAGGCCGATTGCATACCAATCAGGCACATCAATGTGAATATGATTTTCTTCATAGGTCGTATTTGAACCCAAGTTATAACTTTTTCGGTAGCTTAATCGAATATAATCGATCTTTCATCTCAACGAGAAATACCAGAATAATTGAAGACAATACATTTTAAAAGCTCGCGATAATTAATATCGATACTATAGCTATGAAAGCAATGAGCACTGGGAGAGCGGCGGCCGACCCCGAAATAAACACCCACAATCTATCACTACGCGAAGCCTCTTTGGACTGAACGATTAAGAATATAAACGCGGCAAGAAAAAAGACTACACCTAAACCCCAGAAAAGAACCACTGATTCGAATGTTCCCCAAAAAAAGAACCAAAAGCAAATGAAGAAGAATCCAATCCCGGAAAACACCAAAGATGCAAGGGATAAACCTTGAATAATATCACTACTTCGTTTATCTGAATTTGAAGTCTTGTTTTTTTTATTATTCATCTCTTTAGCTCCCAGAGTCAATATGGATCTCTCAATAGCATTTGAAATGTTAGATGTCTTCCGAACTGATTCTTCAACCCCATTATTTGGATCATAACGAACGTTTTTTTCTCTTACCCCATTCTCTTCTTCATTTTTGAGAGAACTAACATCATTTTTGGAGCAGTTAGGTTCGAGGAGATCACTCTCTCCTTGAAACTCTTGTTTTTTATCTCGGCTGATATTCTTTTTGTAATCTCCTCGGTATGAATATTCCTCGGAACACACTTTTTCTTTCTTGGAGTTTATCTTCCCTCTCTTCGCAATATGGAAACCTTTGGTGTATTTTCTCTTTTGAATAAAACCTCCGTTGACCGAATTACTCGGAGCACAGGATTGAAAAATCAAAATTATCAATAAGTAAATCAGAGAAATACGTTTCATCAAGTCTTGTTTCTCTCAAATGTCGAATACTATGAAGCCTAGACAAAACTGGAATACGCAATTCAACTTTCTCGAGTTGTGAAAATCGCAAACACGTGCAAGACCTGAGTTTTGCCTCAAGAATATCTCCTCATTGGATTCAACCAACTATTTCGTATTTTTGATAGGACACCAATCAACTTGTATGAAACGCATTCTACTTTCCTTTGCAGCGATATTTCTCGCTTCCCTTTCTATGGCCCAAAGTCACGCATCGCCGGAATTTCAACTCACGTATTGGGAATATCCGAACATAACACCTGGTGTTTTAGAAGCGGTTTCCTGGACAAATACTCGGATGAAGCATTTGGAAAATGTCACTCCATCGTGTTCAGGTTTACCAACAGCATATGGAATCATGGGAGTGCACGACGACGGGAAGGATTACTTTTTCGAAAATGGAAAGTACATTGCTAAGCTTTCTGGTATCTCCGTAGACGATCAAAAAGCCTCATCTGTAGATGCCATCGAGGCTTACGGTTATGCGTACAATCATCTGATGACGCAAGAAATTGCCAACGGTGGAAATATGTTCGACGGAAAAAGCATACGAAATGTATTATTGCAGTTAAGCGAAATACCTGATTCTGGCGTCGTGAACGCGCTTGCACGGGACATGCAAGTGTATGAGGTCTTGCGCTTTTTGAATGATGATAAGCGATCTGTTCACTTCGAATTTAACGATTACGATATTTCTCTGGAGGATGTTTTTGGCATCTCAAATTACGCCGTTTTGTCTTCTAAAAAAATTCAATTCACAGAAACGAGTATCCAATCAGATAATGGGATTGCGTACTCACCTGTATCATCTGGAAACATGACAAAATCCTTGGAATATGGTCCTGCGATCTGGAACCCTGCACCTACGTGTAATTTCAGTTCACGCAGTGGAGTGGCTATT
>JBGCDF010000108.1:0-11526 GCA_045105095.1 Crocinitomicaceae bacterium
GTGTTCAGATCATGAGAGAATTCGTACATCGACTCATCGTAAGCAGTTTCACACCACTCAGCAACGTTTCCAGCCATACAGTATAATCCCCATCCGTTCGGGTTGTAAGAGTATACTTTCACAGTATGGAAACCTCCATCCTCGAAGTATCTTCCACGCATAGGTTTGAAGTTTCCAAGGAAACACCCAGACTCATTTCTGATATATGGACCACCCCATGGGAATTGTGACATCGCTAAATCTCCACGTGAAGCTCTCTCCCACTCTGCCTCGGTAGGCAAACGGAAATCGTTCACAAATAGGTCACCCATCGACACCAACCAAGAATTCAATAGTTGTGTTCTCCAAACTGAGAATGCCTTTGCTTGTACCCATGTTACACCAACTACAGGATAGTTGTCATATGCTGGATGCCAGAAGTACATGTTCGTCATTGGATCGTGGAACGAGTATGTGAAGTCACGTACCCAACACAATGTATCTGGGTAAACATTAATGATCTCATCAATAATGAAACGCTGACGATTTGCATGTCCACGGATTGCGTTGTTTTGTCCAATTTTGTTGATACCATTACTTAGATCAAGGTCTTGACCTTGTGGTTCTTCTGTAAATGGATGCGGAGGAGTCTCTAGCTCACGGTGCTCATCAACAATTTTATTGTTTTGATTATCGTATCCGTTTGGAGTAATGTTGATTCTACCTCTACGTGCAGCCTCCACATAATCAATCCAGAAATAACGGAACATCAATTTACGCGTATCGATTTCACGACGCTTGTAGTAACGTTGAGGTTGAGGGTAGTACATGTCCGCCAATAACGGTACAATTTCTTCATCGTAGTAATCGATTCTACGATCCCAATTCAATGCGAATACTTCACGGTTCAGCTGACGATCGGATGCATCGTAATCAACATATTCGAGCGCTCCTTCATCAAAGTAACGATCTTTATAATTGATGTAACGCTCAGCATCTTCATCTTCTTCAAGACCTTCATAGATCTTTTCACGTGCAATGGAGTCACGCACCCATTCTACGAATTGACGGTACTCATTATTACAGATCTCTGTTTGATCCATATAAAATGCCTGAACAGACACCGTACGTGGTCTTGTCTGATGCAAGAACGGCACGTCCCCATCATTTTCACCCATCTGGTATGCTCCCGAAGGAATATATACCATCCCAAGAGGGATTTGTGGTTGATAGACACGTCTACCGAGAGAACCCGTTAGGTGACCAGTTCTTGACGTACATGACGCCAAAAAGACACCAACTAAAGCAAATAACAAAAGTTTCTTCATTCTACCTCTTTTTAATCTTCCGGATATCTCAATTAACAACTTACAGGATCAATCTTATTCTTGGATATAACGGAACCTTCCTAGAAATGGTTACAAATATTTTAAAAATTATTCAATTTTACAACCATCTCGGGTGCTTCGACGTCTGAATCGGAACAGGCGGAAGGTAATAACAGTATCTCACCATCATTTCGTGAGAACCGCGTGAAATACTCGCTAATTGGTTAATTGTAATATCATACGAATACCCAATCAATAGGTTATCCATTGGAGTACTTCCAGAACCTTCATTCAAAATCTTAAATGGACGCGCACCAATCATAACTGCTACGGCATCCGAAGTACGGAATGTCAAACCTCCGTATGCTTTATCGAACCACATGTAGCGAACATTGATATCAGCAGACGCTTTTACCAAATCAGTTCTAATTAACACGTTTGCATCTAAGTGACCGTAAGAACCGAACATATCTTTGAACGTCTTACCTCCCATTGCATAGAAGTGACGAACAGCGTTGTAAGTCATTGCCATCGTATTACCAGGATCGCTTTCGATTTCTGGGTTATTGACGTGCGTCGATGAAATTCCAGCGTAGTAATCTCCAACTCCTTTCCAGTAAAGCCCTGCGTTCATGTCGAACTTCGTATCAGAGAACGCTGGCGGAATAGATGGGTCAGGAGTACCAGTAGGCGGAATCCAAACTCCGTCCATACCAACATTCAAAATCCCCAAACCTAGACCGATACCGAGTGTACCATAACTAGTTGAAAGTTTGTAAGAACCGTTTAATGTGACAGTGTTCTGTCTAGTAAAACCAATTGCATCATGATAAAACGAGATACCAACACCAACTGGCGCCCAACGATCTAATGCACCTTGAACATTCAAAATTGCAGAATTCGGAGCTCCATTCACCTTATCCCATTGGTTACGGTAAATAGTTGTTCCACAGAAACCATCATTAATTCCAGTAGCTCCTGGGTTGAAACTCATCTTATCAAAGATAAAATGCGTTACGAGCTTATCCTGCTGAGCGTATGAAACTCCCGAGGCTAATGCAAAAAGCGTTGAAAAAACTAAAAGTCTTCTTTTCATAAAAAAATAGTTTTCCTAGTGTTAGTCAATAGGTCACACCGACAATAGACACACCTATCAAGCGTGCAAGTTAAGAAATTTTCTCGAAACCGACCACTTTTTGGCACTTTGTTCAAAAAAACACAAAAAAAACGAAAAAGGTTGTTACGAGAGCTTTTGGAGTGTCTTCCACCACAAGTTTGGAATGGTATTCTTTATCGCTCCATCGTAGTCGCCTCGATCACATGGAACGAGTTGATGTCGGTCATATTTACTTCCCTGTCCAGCAGGATATTTCACTTCCATCCACCAACGATTGGACTTATCACTTTTGTAGAAAACGAGGTCATCATCGAAGTCTTCTAGGTGCACGTGAAACTTGGTATAATTCAATTTATTGCCGATTGGAAAATCTCCGTATCGATTCGCTACTCCATCTACAAAATACCAGATCAGTTGAGCTAACAAACTTGAAGATACTTCATTTTGATGTGGGTTAACATTGTAAACACCGAAGCAACTCAGCTTATCACTCAAACCACTGTACTTCGCAAGCTGACACAGTTGTTCTGCATAGAATCCATTCGGGTTTCCATAGTAACGAGCATCTGCATCGCTGCTTCGAACGCTTTCAAAATCTATTGAGATCAAATCGGAGTTGCGCAAATAGGGCTCTGCCTTTTTAAAATTCTGATTGAACTCACCCAAGCGACAAATATCAAAATACAGGTTTTCAAATAGGTCGACCTCTCGTTTTGATGAAAGCAATCGTTGCAATCCGATGTTCGCGAAGTTGAATAAGTAACAAGGTCGTTGCATTAAAAGGTGACTCACATAACCATTCGCAGTGATTGATTCATTGGGCTCACCAATATCCAATGCCGAATCAATTGCACAAATGTTAATGAGACGTTCAAGGTTTTCGAATCCTTTGTAACAAGCCACTGTCAAGTCCTGCCCTCCTCCAATAACAACCGGTATAATATCTTTCTTGACAAGTTCCGTTACCGCTTGCGAAAGAGCAAACCAAGTATCTTCAATTGAATTTCCTGGTAACACACTCCCCAGGTCATACAAGGTAATTCCCCACGCATCTCCCAGGTTGAAATCATAGAGATGTTGTCGGAACGATTCATTTATTTTCTCATGAACGATTTCTGAATTTCGGAACTCAGGAACATAGATGATTGCAATTCCAGCCTCATCAATTTCGGGAAAGCTTCCTTCTTTGTGAACACGCATTGAATCGCCCAAAGAATCCTCTTTGATCGTAATGCCATTATCAATTGGAGAGAAATAAATAGAAATGTCTTTCATGATCGACCGTTTCAACAAAAATACCGTTGTTGAGCATCAATCAGACGCACGCTCTATCAAATCTTTGAAAGTCGGAACGTTGAAAACTTCAGAGCTGCTTACTTCTTTGCTTTTGCCTTCGGCTTTGCTTTCGCTCGAGTTTTCTTTTTAGGAGCCTTCTCTTCGATAATTGCTTTCACTTCTTCGAGTGTCAAGGCCTGAGCATCAGTTGTCTTAGGCATTTCAATTTTGACCTTACCCTTTATGATGTTGAAACGACCCCAACGTGCTTTCTGAACAGAAATACCTTCGTCCTCCCAGTTGTGGATGTACTTATCGATTTCCTTTTGCTTCTTGACTTCTATCAATTCTGTGATATCTGCATTGCTAAGGTGATCGAAATCGTATTTCTTGCTCACATTGATAAACATATCATTCCACTTGATAAATGGTCCGAAACGTCCCGTTCCTTTTTGAACTGGCAAACCTTCGTACGTTGCTATCGGAGCATCTGCTTCTCGCTTCTCTTCAATCAATTCAACGGCACGATTCAAATCAACGGAAGTAATTGCCTCGCCTTTTGGAATGGAAACATACGCTCCATCAAATCGAACATAAGGTCCGTATCGACCTTCAGCAACGACTACTTCTTTTTCTTCGTATTGCCCAACCGTTTTCGGGAACTGGAATAACTCCAAAGCTTCCTCCAAGGTGATTGAGTTGATCGATTGATCTTTTCTCAATGAAGCAAATTCTGCTTTCTCACCATCCACTTGCTCATCTCCAAGCTGAACCATTGGCCCAAACTTTCCGATACGCGCAATAATACGACGACCGTTCTCTGGGTGCATTCCCAACTCACGTTCACCTGTAACTCGTTCAGAATTCTCCAATGTATCCTCTACTCTATCGTGGAAAGGCGTGTAGAATTCTTTGATCATTGCCGTCCATTCGACCAAACCATTTGCGATTTCATCAAATTCTTGCTCGACTTGCGCAGTGAAATTGTAATCTAAAATCTTCCCGAAATGCTCAACTAAGAAATCCGTTACTAAGATTCCAATATCAGTTGGAGCCAATTTGTTCTTCTCGCGCCCAGTGATTTCAGTGAGCGTCTTCATCGACACTTCGCCTTCTCTCATTCGCCACTGATCGTAATTACGTTCACGACCTTCATTATCGGGCTTCTCAACATATCCACGTTTCTGAATGGTTGAAATAGTCGGTGCATACGTTGACGGACGACCAATTCCCAAGCCTTCCATTTCTTTTACCAAAGAAGCTTCTGCAAATCGTGATGGAGGTCGAGAGAAACGTTGCGTAGCCATTACTTCATTAACGGTTACTGAATCTCCTACAGCTACTGCAGGTAACAATCCCGCTGTTGCTGAATCTTCTTCCTCATCGTCCATTGAACTCTCAAGGTATACTTTCAAGAACCCATCAAATTTGATCACCTCTCCTTTCGCAGTAAACGTTTCGCTAACCGTTGGAGCGGTAATCTTGATCGCTGTTCTTTCCAGCTGAGCATCTGACATTTGAGATGAGATAGCTCTTTTCCAAATCAAGTCGTACAGTTTCTCTTGATCGCGCTCTCCCGAAATAGAATGAGTCGAAAAGTCAGTCGGACGAATTGCCTCGTGAGCTTCCTGAGCACTGCTTGATTTGGTGGTATATTTTCTGGTCATCGAATAATTCGAGCCATATGCTTTTTCAATTTCTTTCTTAGCCGCTTTGAGTGCTGTATCCGATAAATTCACCGAATCCGTTCTCATGTAAGTGATCTTTCCCGATTCGTACAAGCGCTGAGCAACTTGCATCGTGCGTGATACTGTAAACCCTAGCTTCAAACTCGCCTCTTGTTGAAGCGTTGATGTTGTAAATGGAGCCGTTGGCTTTTTTATGGCAGGCTTCTTCGTAACATCAGCCACAGAGAAGTTTGCTGTTCGACAGGAATCTAGCAAAGACTTAATAACGTCTTCTGATTTAATTCTGCTCGACACCTCTGATTTAATCGTTCCTTTATCTGTTTTGAACGTTCCTACTACTTTATAGTATGATTCAGAACTGAATCCTTGAATTTGTCGTTCTCGTTCAACAATCAAACGAACAGCCACGGACTGAACACGTCCTGCTGATAAACTCGGACGGACCTTTCTCCACAAAACTGGAGACAACTCGAAACCTACCAATCGATCAAGAATTCTTCTGGCTTGCTGAGCATCAACCAAAGCTCTGTTAATCTCTCTTGGAGATTCGATGGATTTCAATATCGCTGTCTTAGTAATCTCGTTGAACGTGATTCGCTTCGTTTCTTTTTTGTCAAGACCAAGTGTTTCGTATAAGTGCCAAGATATTGCCTCTCCCTCGCGGTCCTCATCGGTCGCGAGCCATACAACCTCAGATTTCTTTACTAGTTGTTTCAGTTCAGAAACCAACTTGGACTTATCTGGAGATATTTCGTATTTGGGTGCAAAATTGTTTTCGACATCTACGGAAACGCCTTTTTTAGCCAAGTCACGAACGTGACCGAAACTAGATTTAACGACAAAGTCTTTTCCTAAATATCCTTCGATTGTCTTGGCTTTTGCCGGTGACTCAACTATTACTAAGTTCTTTGCCATATATATCTAATTCTGTGTAAAGGTTCTTAAAACTCATCTAAAACGACGGCCCTAAGCGCCTGCAAAATAAGAGGTTTTAAATTCAATACGCAATAAAAAGGAATAACAAAATCTTATATTTCCTATTAAGCAGATTACATTAACCTATGGTTAATAGCTGAAAATCAATTCTGCTGATTCTTTTTTCACGTTCTAGAACATTACGCAACTAACGAAAAAAAGTTGCCGTTAAATATCATTAAAAACCAAACTGCCATTTTGACACCCTATCCTTTTTGACTAATTTTGTACGCCCTAGATTAAATAGGTTTCAGACAAAGAAATATGGATAAGACAGTCAATATAGATAAAGAAATGGATGAAGCGCGACAAGGCGAAGCGACTATGGTTACATCTAATGCTCCAGTGCATGGAAAGAAACTCTACGTTGAGAGTTATGGATGCGCCATGAATTTTGCCGACAGCGAAGTTGTTGCATCCATCTTATCCAAGGAAGGATACAGCACTACGCGTGATGTGGAAGAAGCCGACGTAGTTCTTATCAATACGTGTTCGATTCGCGAGAATGCCGAGCAACGCGTCCGAAACCGCCTGACGAACTTCAAGAAAAGAAAACAACGTCAACCTGAATTGGTCGTTGGAATTTTGGGATGTATGGCTGAGCGTCTGAAGAAAGATTTGTTGGAAGAGGAAAAATTGGTTGACCTTGTAGCAGGTCCTGATGCTTACCGCGATCTCCCCAACTTGATTGAAGAAGTTGGAACGGGGCAGAAAGCTGTGAATGTACTCTTGTCTCGTGAAGAAACGTACGCGGATATTGCTCCAGTTAAGCTAGATACTGGAGGGATCTCGAGTTTTGTTTCGATTACGCGTGGATGTGATAACATGTGTTCATTCTGCGTAGTGCCATTTACCAGAGGTCGTGAGCGTTCTCGTGATCCTGAAACGATTGTCCAAGAGTGTCGTGATTTATTTGATCAAGGATACCGTGAAGTTACCTTGTTGGGGCAAAATGTAGATTCTTACCGCTGGAACATGACGTCTAAAGGTGAAATCAAGGATGCGTCAAAACCGACAACCAACTTTGCCGAGTTAATGGGCTTGGTAGCAAACGTATCTCCTGACCTTCGTGTTCGATTCTCCACCTCTCACCCAAAAGATATGGGAGATGATGTACTAGAAGTTATGGCAAAGCACGAAAATATCTGCAAGTATATTCACCTTCCAGTTCAATCGGGAAGCACATCCATGCTTAAACGCATGAATCGCGGATATACACGTGAGTGGTATTTGGAAAGAATCGAAGCCATTAACCGAATTCTTCCAACATGTGCCATTTCCACTGACCTGATTACCGGTTTTTGTGATGAAACAGAAGAAGAGCACGCTGATACTATTTCAATGATGAATATCGTGAAATGGCAATTTGCGTATATGTATAAATATTCAGAGCGACCAAAAACACTTGCCGAAAGAAGATTTGAAGACAATGTTCCTGAAGAGGTGAAAAGTGCACGTCTGACGGAAATCATCAACTTACAGCAAGTGCACGGTAAAATGAGACATCAAAACCTCATTGGCTCTGTACAAAAAGTATTGGTTGAAGGACCATCAAAGCGACAACCTGAATCATTTATGTCTGGTCGTGCTGACAACAACTCAATGACAGTTTTCCCGAAAGGTGATTTCGATAAAGGAACGTACGTAATGGTGAAAATTAATGATTGCACCACTGCTACTCTTTTAGGAGATGTTATTGAAGTCCTTCCTCCTGCAAAAATGAACTGAGAATATGAATATTCAACAGGTTAAACAACGGTTTGGAATTATCGGAAATGCTGTTCTGCTGAACCGAGCATTGGAGGTGGCTATTCAAGTGGCTCCAACTGACATTTCTGTGCTTGTAACTGGAGAGAGTGGAACTGGGAAAGAAATTATTCCTCAGGTAATCCACCAATTGAGTTCGAGAAAGCATGGTGAGTACATTGCGGTGAACTGTGGTGCCATTCCAGAAGGTACGATCGACTCAGAATTATTCGGTCATGAGAAAGGTGCCTTTACGGGAGCTAGCGGAAGCAGAAAAGGATATTTTGAAGTAGCGGACGGAGGAACCATCTTCCTAGATGAAGTAGCCGAACTTCCTATGCAGACCCAAGTACGTTTGTTGCGTGTCTTGGAAACGGGAGAATTTATTCGTGTTGGATCATCAAAACCCATCAAAGCGAATGTACGTGTTGTCGCTGCAACGAACGAGAACATGATGCAGGCGATTTCTTCAGGTAAGTTCCGTGAAGATTTATTTTACCGTTTGAGTACGGTTCCGATTTCACTACCGCCTCTCAGCAAAAGAGGAGACGATATTCACCTATTGTTTAGAAAGTTTGCAAGCGACTTCGGCGACAAATACCGTATGCCAGGAATCAAACTTGCTCCTGAAGCGGTCGATATGCTGATCAACTATTCATGGCCTGGAAATATCCGTCAGTTGAAAAACCTGGTTGAGCAAATTTCCGTGATCGAAACCGAACGTGAAATCGACGGAGTGATACTCAGAAACTACCTTCCTTTGGAACGCGACAACAGTCCTGCGATCATCAACAAAGAATCCAACGATAGCATTAACGAACGCGAATTGATGTACAAATTCTTATTCGACATGAAGAAGGATTTGACCGAATTAAAAAAATTGGTCATCGACATACTACCGAAAGATGGAAGCGTTGATTTGACCAAGGATCAGGTGAATGTTGTGAACCGCTTGTATAGAGATGTTGAGACGCCAACTGTAAGCAGCCCACGTATTCTTCCAGCCGCTCCTGTTCAGGAATCGTATGAGTATCAAAATAATCCTGTTGAGGAATCGTTTGAAACTCATGAAGAGGTAGAAGAATCTTTATCTTTAGAAGATCGCGAAAAGGAATTGATCCAAAAAGCGCTTCAAAAGCACAAAGGGAAACGAAAATATGCAGCTTCGGAACTAGGAATTAGTGAACGAACTTTGTACCGTAAGATCAAAGAATATAACTTAAACGAATAATGCGATACCTCATTTTCTTCATGGGATTGTTCCTTTTCTCGAGTTGCTGGCCAACACGGGTGGGATTTACGGATATTACGTTCCCTGAAGAATGGAAGGAATTTTCGGTTAAGACCTTTGAAAACAACGCACCGAATACTCCTCTGAGTTATTCAGCAACCCTAACGGAAAACGTTAAAGATGCCATTCAAAACAATACGAGCCTAAATCTTTCGGGTTCGCCAGAAGATGCTCAATTGGAAATTGAGGGCACAATCAACTCTTACTCTATTACTCCTGTTGCTTTGCAGGAAGGAGATCAAGCCGCTCAAAACAGACTTTCCGTTTCGGCAACGTTTACTATTTTCATCAAAGATCCAGAAGAAGATCAAATGACCGTGAATAGTAGTCGATTTGTAGATTATCCATCTACCACAGATTTGGGAATTGTTGAGTCAACCTTGTTGGAAGAAGTCAATGCGCAAATTGTTCAGGACATTATTAACCAGTTATTTTCGAATTGGTAATGTTGAATGTGAACGAAATAGCGGCTCGAATTGAGAATCCTTCAATTACGAAAGCACAAGACTCAGAGGATTTGAGACTTCTAGCGGACAAATATCCCTATTCTCAGTTGTTCTCAATACTCTATCTGCAATCATTGAAACAGGCCGGTGATGTCCATTTTGAAGACGAACTTAAAAAGCATTCTTTCCGAATTACGGATCGAGCTCAGTTATTCAACTTGATAGAATCAGCTCATTCTGTAAGTGCCGAACCAACTATTGCTGAAACCAAAGAAGTTGTCGCTATTGAGGAAATAGTGGCAGAAATAGTTGAGGAACCAATTGACGCTCCTACGGAAGAAATTCCTGCTCCAACTATTGAGGAAATAGGAAGTAAAGAGAGTTTAGAAGAATCTTCCATTCAGAATACGGAGGCTCCAATTCTTGAAGAAAGCGCTGAACAGCTTATCGAAATTGAAAAAGAAGAACTCGTTTCTGAGAAAATTACAGAAGAGCCAGTAACAGAAGTAGATTCGACTGAGAATACTGAAGTCCCAGTTGTTCAAGAATATGAAATTGAGCAGACTGAACCCGAACTAGTCGTTGAAGAGCCTCAAGCTGATTACCATTATCCTGAAGAAGAAACAGTAATTGATTCGGTACGTCCAGAAACAGTTGCGCAGGACGCTCCAATTATTGAAGAACCTGAAATTCAACCTGAAGAGGAAGCCGTAGAGGAACAAGTGGCAGAAACGACTTCAGAAGCAGCACCTGAAGAAGAACTCTACAACATTGAAGAAGCGTTTAAAGAGGAAGCTTCAGTTGAGCAGGAGGATCATTTGGAACAAACGATCGCTCATCATGTCTACGCTGCCAACTATCGATTAGATAGTCTTACACCAGAAGAAGAGCAACAATTAGCAGAAAAGAACACTGACAATCAGAAAGAAGCGCCATCTGAATCGAAAGAAATTGAACAAGCGGAAAATTTATCTTTCACCAGTTGGTTGCAAGCAAATGACAACTATATTGAGCCTGAAGAAGAAATTGTAACACCGAAAGTTGTTCCTGAATTTTCCAGCTTCGACCCCTCGAAACCCGTATTTGGCGAGCAGGAGCGACCAAAAAAGGAATTCTTCTCCGCTCCGAAAAAAGCGAAGAAAAGTTTAACCGAGGAAACGGTTCCTGTCAGTGAAACTTTAGCGAAAATTTATACCATGCAAGGGAATTATCCTAAAGCAATTGCAGCTTATGAGCAATTAATGTTGACAATTCCAGAAAAAAAGAGTTTCTTTGCAAGCCTAATTAAAGATTTAAAGACAAAATTAAATACATAATAGAATGGATACGTTATTTTCTATCATCATCGTACTCGCGAGCATCCTACTAGTAGGAGTGGTATTTATCCAAAACCCGAAAGGTGGTGGATTGAGTTCTGATTTCGGAGCTGCACAACAAATTGGTGGTGTTCAAAAGACAAATGATTTCATTGATAAAACTACATGGGGATTAGCAGGAATTGTAGCAATATTGAGTATTGTATTGACAATTCGTTTCTCAACTGGAGATAATACTCCTGCACCTCAAGATGACGCGCAAACAGAAGCACCAGCTGAAGGAAGCACGACACCTTAATGAAACGTAATTAACAACCTATTTAAAATGTCAGTATGTCAGCATACTGACATTTTTTTTGTCCACA
>JBGCDF010000109.1:0-22520 GCA_045105095.1 Crocinitomicaceae bacterium
ATCGTATTTCCCAATAGGTTGACGGTCTGCCTTGATTTCATTGAATACACCTTCTGTAAAATAGTACAACGGTCGATTGGCACCAGCATACTGCAACTGATTTTTGGACTTGTCTAATCGACAAAGGGCAATGTCCATTCCGTCTTGTAACTCATCTCCACTCTTCGAAAAGAAACCTTCGAGGTGCAACACCGTTTGGTCCAGAATTCTAGCAGGTTCCTTAATGCCTAATTCATTAATCGATCGCGACAGGGAGTTACTACATAAGACACTCAACAAGGCTCCAGGAACGCCATGTCCTGTGCAATCAGCAACAGCGAAGTACACAACGTTCTCATGTTCTTCGAGCCAATAGAAATCACCCGAAACGATATCCTTCGGTTGGTAAAACACGAATCCATCTTGTAAACTCTTTTCGAGAACAGTACTGGATGGGAGGGATGCACGTTGTATTCGCTCGGCGTAATTGATACTTGAGATAATTTCTTTTGTTTTCGCCTCGTTCTCCAATAAAGCCACTTTTCTTTTTTGATTGATGCGGAATAGGAAAAACAACAGTCCAAGAATGATGATTGCGCCTATGATACCACCAATGATTATCGTGCGTTGATAACTGATGATTTGTGCTTTTTCCTTCAGTTTCTGACTCTTCTCCGAAATGGTAGATTCCTGATCTTCAATTGTACTCGATTTCTTTTCAATCAACTCAGACTGTTCGCCGATTTCGTCTTTTTGATTGACAATAGTGAGTTCCTGCTCCTTAATTTTTGACTCGGCTAAATTCAAACGTTTGATCCAGGAACGTTCATTGAAGATCCGCTGTTTGGATGTTTTTAACGCACCTCCAACTTGAACTCCCTGTTGTTCCAGCGCTTCTTCTTGTATGGTGTAGGAGAGTCCGTTTTCTTCATCTACGACAAAATTGATCATGGATTGACCGTAGGGGAAGTCTTCGGTTAATAAGACGAATTTGCGTCCAACTTTCTGTTTGAGATCTCCCAAACTGACCTTAGTATCTCCATTGATGTAAATAAGATCAGCTGCTTTCACAGAATTCATGCGTTTAAAGAGCTTGACGGTAACGGGTTTTCCATTAATCGATTTGCCCGACATCGAAGACTTTAGCGCACTGTAGAGATCTTTAGAGGCTGAATTCTTACCATAAATGGCAAGCACGAATTCTTTTGAATCAGTTTCAGCATCAAATTGAACATTGTTCAATACCTTCTGAATAAAGCTCACTTTACTTTGGATCAATTCTCTAGCTTCTTCCTTCTGTTCTTCTCGTGTGCTGGAAATAGCAGAAAAAGAAAGAATTAGAAAAATAAGAAGCATTCCAGCTGATTTCAGCATAGTTGAAATGGAACGCTGTCTAGCGAAAAAATACCTGTGATAATTGTTGAGCATTTTGGTGAATTGTGGATTGCAAAATTAAGCATTCGAGTCATTGACTGCTAAAAAGCTGTTATAAATTCTTGATACAAAAGAACTACAATGATGGTATTTTGTTAGAATTAAGGACTCAGAATGAGCGCACTTGTTAGAAATAGCCATGTAGCTTGAACAGGGCTATTTCTTCTATCAACAGGATACCTAAACCACTTCTTTGAAGTAAATTTCGACTTGATTTTTCCAGTTATCAGTGCTTTTCTCAAGGATCACCCCGTCAATTTGGCTAATAACAGTATCGATTAGTTCCATCCCAAAACTTACCTTATTCTCATCCCTGGTAAAACCACTGCCATTGTCCTTATAGACCAAAGAGTATTCGTTTGACGAAGATTTTTGCAACTTTACTTCAATTTGAGGCGCCTCAGAAGATTTTTCGAAGGCATATTTCAGAGAATTCGTCACCAATTCGTTAATCGTGATTCCAATCGGAATGAGCGTCTTAATATTCAGGCGTTCAATTTCTGTTTTCGCGGAAATTTTCACATTCGGATAAACCGCATATGAGCGAATCGTACCAACAAGTTTATCGAGATAATCCTTTGTACTCAGTTCGGCGAACATTTCTTGTTTATAGATAAGTTCGTGCACAGAAGCCATGGACTGAATACGTGAAACGGCGTCATCAAATGCGCTTTCAATTCGCTCACTGTTTTCATCTGCCGCTTGCAGTCTTAGTAAACTGGATATAATTTGAAAGTTATTCTTGACGCGATGGTGAATTTCCTTTAAAAGTAGACGACGTTCGTTATTCTGTTGTTCAATCTTTCGTTTCTGACGGTTTGAAATGCGTAAGCGGAATACGATGAAGATTGCGAAAATGAAGAGTACAGCGGATCCAATGATCAAAATATAATTTAAGAGTTGTTGTCGCTTTTTGGAAGCATTCGCAAGTGCCAACTCTTTACTATCGATTTCCTTTTGCTTTTCAAGTTTGACCTTGTTTTCCAATTCTAATGCTTTCAAGCGGTTTTCTTCTCCCCGAAGCTCTTGGTCAATTTCGGCGTATTTTTCTGAGTACTTGTAGGCGTTTTTGTAATCGCCGAGTTGAGCATACGTGGTTTTTAAGACGTCCGCTGATCGCCTAATTAGCTCCTTGAAACCCAATCGTTCAGCATATATTTCTGACTTTAACCCGCTATTGTGCGCTTTCTCAATGTTGTCTTCAGCGAGATAAATCGTTCCCAACTTGCTATACGTGAATGCCAACCATTGTTCGAGATTCAATTCTTCAAAGATCTCCAATGAACGTTCAAGTAAGACAATTCCAGTATCAGTTGTCTCGGGATTTGAGCAATACACTCCTCCAAGGTTATTCAAAGCCATTCCATGCAGGTCTTTAGCCCCGAAACGCTCACTCAATCGGATACAACTATCCAGAACAACTTCGGCCTTACTGAACATATCTATGTCGTTGTAAATTGCACCCATATTGTTAAGGACATAAAGCAAGTTGAGCGTATCACCAATCTCCATGTTTAGAGCTCCAGCTTTTTCATGATAAACCAGTGCTTTTTCCAGGTCGCCTTGATCGTAAAAAACAGTTCCAATATTGATTAGAGTGGAGGTAAGTAGTTTCTTTGAATCGATTTCTTCCGCCAATTTTTTACCCTCATATAAATATGCAAGACTGTTTTCGTGATCACCGAAATTGGTGTATGATTCACCTATATTGACCAATGAGTTCAACTCAGCTTCTTTGAGTTCAGAGAGCTATTGTTGCGTTAACTTACTGGCTCTGGTTTTCAGAAAGGAGCGAATTTTTGACAATGCTTTTTTTGAGTACGCCATTCGTACTTCAGCGTTTTCCAAAGCGTTTGAAAGTTCGGAAAGTTTAACTAATCGTTGGACCACTCCAGAGGTGTTGTGATACCTGTTCAATCGATCGGCAATAATGGATGAATCTGCACTGCTTAGTGTGAAAAGATCAAAGGAATCGATCAACACATATTGCTTGTCTACAATTTTTTGTGAGAATGACGTACTTGATGTGTAAAACGCTATTAAGAAAATTAATGGACGCATATATCTCGGTAAATGGACCTAATCTAATTCTAGTATGTCCATAAAGTTACCTCCTTTTTTTAAATGAAAAAAATCAATTAGGTACTCATTGATCAAATGTCCAATGATATGAGGTGTAAATAGATAGGTTGTTGGAAGATCAATTCCAATTGAAGAACATATCTCCTTTAACAGAGCTATGAAGAGAAGCTTTGAGTTGTTCGAATTTCTTTTTGGCGTTCAGATCTCCTTTTTCAGCCTGTGCCTTTACCTTGTAGTATAAATCCATCGTTTCTCCGAATAAATCCTGATCCAAACGATTTTTTTTTTTTTTTATCTTGCTATTAACTTCAATCAGATAATGCTCAATTTCACCCAGTTCTTTCAACTCTTCAGGTGAGCAGTCATTCTTTCGCACGAGTAACACATATCGCGGCAATAATTCACCGAGAAGCGCATTGAATTGATCCAGTTCCTGATTCAATAATTGCTTATGTTTTTCGAAACTCATGGTATTAAATTAGGAAAAAATGGTATCCGAAACAACAATTTCGACTATTTAACATTTGTTTCCTACCTCTCTCATGTTTAAGTACTTTTGACTAGAAGTGCAATTGTTTTCACATTCGAAATGTAACACATTCGTGTCGTGATAAACTAATCTTGTTTGTGTAGTTCTTGTTTGTGTAATTTTGTGCAATGGCCGGAATTTATCTTCATATCCCATTCTGCAAACAACAATGCACGTATTGTGATTTTCATTTCAGTACTACTTTCGAGGCCTACCGCTCACAGATGATTGATGCTATCGCTACTGAACTTGAGAAGCGAGTGTCTTATTTGGAGGGAAAATCCATCAAAACCATTTATTTCGGTGGAGGAACTCCCAGCATACTGAAGAAGGAGGAGATTGCTCACTTACTCAAGACCATTCGTTCAAACTTTGAAGTAGATTCCGCGGTAGAAATCAGCTTAGAGGCGAACCCAGATGACATTTCGAAGCACTCATTAATCGAGTGGAAATCACTCGGAATCAACAGACTAAGCATTGGCTTACAATCCTTCAAGGAAGAGGATTTAAAATGGATGAATCGTGCACATACCGTGGATGAAGCTCAGAACTGTGTGCGTCTGGCTCAATCGGAGGGCTTTGATAACCTAACGGTAGACTTGATTTACGGACTTCCAAACTTATCTATGGAAGAGTGGAGAAATCATGTTCAAACGGTGATTAATTTTGGAGTACCACACATATCGGCGTATTGCTTGACAGTCGAGGAAAAAACGGCACTGCACAAGCTGGTCGAAACAGGTAAGGTTGAAACGCCTTCTGATGATACTCAGGGCGAGCAGTTTTTGGAGTTATTGAAGATGCTGGAAGAGAACGAGTATCAGCAGTATGAAATCTCAAACTTCTCCAAGGATGGATTTGAATCCAAACACAACGGAAACTATTGGAAAGGCGAGTGGTATCTGGGGGTAGGACCTTCTGCTCATTCGTTTAATGGTGATTCGCGCCGTTGGAATGTTGCGAACAATCGTCGTTATTTAAAAGCCATAGAAGAAGGAGAAAATTATTCTGAAACTGAGGAACTATCGCTGGAAAACCAGTTTAACGAGCGCATTTTGATCGGCTTACGTACAGTATTGGGCGTCGACCTGAATGAATTAGCGGCCATATCTCAGCCTTTAGCATCATTTTATGATAAAATCGAATCATTTGTAGAATCAAAATGGATGGTCAAAAGAGATTCAGTAATTTCTCTCACCAAAGAAGGTAGATTGCGCGCTGATTACATTGCGAGTGAGTTGTTTGTGTAAATGTTTAGCTACCACGAAGGCACAGACCGATCCGATAGCTATCAGATCACGGCACAATGGAGAATAGTGTCTTGACACAGTCAAGCCCGTGCCCTTGTGGTTCTAAATAGAAAGAATAGCACTAACAGATACACAAGTCGTTTTCTACATTCTCTGGTTTTCCTTCCCAATCCCACCTTAAACCACTCATCATACTTCACGATTCATTCTATATTAACTTATTATCTTTACCAGCAAACGACTTGCGTTAAACGAGTCTAAATGTTCAAGCGCACCATGAAAACAATCTTTACACTTCTATCCCTACTCATCATTTCATCAAGCTTTGCCCAGAAGAAAGTCATCGACCACACGGCGTACGATGGTTGGAAAAACTTGAGAAGTGAGAAAATTTCCAACGATGGAAACTACATCAGTTATGAAATCAAGCCACACAAAGGGGACGGTTTTCTTTACATCTACGATGTGAAAACAGGTGATTTGGATTCCATTCCTCGAGCGACAAGGGCCTCCTTTTCTGGGAATAGCGCGTTTATAGCATTCAAAATAACACCAGGTTTCGATACCTTGCGTAACTGTGAGCTCGAAAAAGTGGACAAAAAGAAATGGCCAAAAGATTCGATGGGAATTTACATTCTCGCAACGGATTCCCTGATCAAGTTTCCGAAAATAACGGCCTTTGAAGTAAATAAAGAAAGTGACTGGATTACGTTTATGTCTGGAGACAATAAAGCCAAGATGAGCACTGGGGATAAGAAGAAAAAGAAGCGTAAGAAATGGTGTAAAAAGAAGCAAAAACCAGAACCGACTTCAAAGGGAAAGTTACTCACCATTTTTAATCCAATTTCTGGCGAACGATCGGAGTTTAAGAATGTGAAGAAGTACGAAGTATCTAAAAATGCGAATCAAATCGCATATACAACACATCAGAAACTAGATGCCGATTCGATCTATTTAAACATGATCTCCATGCCTCCATCGAATGGACCATGGACGAGCTCTGAAACGTATACTGATCTAACAGGACTTACCTTTGACGAGCAGGAAACACAATTAGCATTTTTAAGTTCTGTTGACAGTGGTGAGGTCAAAATTCATGGCTTGAAAATCATGGACCTTTCTTCGAAATCACTTAAGGCAATTGCCGATACCAATCAGACGTTTTTAGTTGAAGGTGATGCTGTATCCACGAACTTTACCCCAAAATTCACCAAGGACGGTTCTTACCTCTATTTCGGATCAGCCGACAAACCTATGGAAGAGCCAAAAGATACGTTAGTGGAAAGCGAAAAAGTAGAATTGGATCTTTGGCACTACAAAGAAGACCGACTTCAACCCCAACAGTTAAACGAATTGAAAAGAGACAAACGCAAAACAACCTTGTACGCTCACGATATGAGCACCGGAAATACAGTGCAACTTTCGAACGATACCTTGGACATGCGTTCCGTTTTCAATTTAAAGGGAGATTACTTATTCGCGTCAAGTGATGAAGCATACGCTTATACGTACAACTGGGCAGTTCCACGTCCAAAGGACCACTACCGCGTTTCAATTAAAACGGGAGAAGCTGAATTGTTGAAAGTCGCGGCAGAGTACGGTGGAGAGATTTCACCGTCAGGGAAGTACTATTTGTACTACGATACAGAGAAACACAACCACTTCATGTTGAATATCGATACGAAAGAAGAAAAGTGCATGACGTGTTCAGTGGACAATGTGGTCTGGGAAGAAGACATTAACGGAATGCCTATGAAGGCGTATCCATCTGGAGTTATTGGTTGGAACAAAGACGAGTCAATCGTTTACATTCAATCAGAATTTGATATCTGGGAATACAACTTAACGACTAACGAAACAACATCAACTACTCATGAGGAAGGGTCAAAGTCAGGCGTAGAATTAGCGCCACGTTTTTGGTCATATGATAGTGTATACATCGATTTTGATAACGTATATGTGTCAGGTTTCGATAGAAAAACGAAAGGGGTTCATGTGTATTCTTTAGAAGAACATTCGGGACACTTTGACCTGAATGAAAAAGCGTATTACGACGCTCGTTTGTATCCCTTCAGTCGATCGAAAGATAAATCACAGATGATCCTGCGTAAAATGACAACAGTGGATTATCCGAACGTATTCCTTGCAGATGATTTCAAAGCGGGAAAACAGATTTCAGATGCCAACCCTCAACAGAAAGAATACAACTGGACAACGGTTGAATTGATGAATTGGACAAGTTACGAAGGAATTGAACTTGAGGGGCTTTTGTACAAGCCTGAAAACTATGATCCAAACAAGGAATATCCGTTGATGGTATATTTCTACGAATTGTATACTGATCGCATGCACTCTCATTATATACCGAAGCCAACGGCATCAATCATATATCCAACAGAGTACGCATCAGCTGATTATTTCGTGTTTATTCCAGACATTCGATACAAAGAAGGTCATCCTGCAAAATCGGCTTACGACTGTATCATGAGTGGAACCGATCGTGTGCTGGAAATGTACCCAAATGTTGATTCGACGAGAATGGCATTACAAGGGCAGTCCTGGGGAGGATATCAAACAGCTCAGCTCGTGACGATGACGACACGCTACAAAGCGGCGATGGCAGGTGCACCAGTAACGAACATGTTCTCAGCATACGGAGGAATTCGTTGGGGGAGTGGTATGAATCGTCAGTTCCAGTACGAGCATACACAAAGTAGAATTGGATACACCATTTGGGATCGACCAGATTTGTATGTCGAAAACTCACCACAATTCCACTTGCCGAATGTGGAAACACCACTACTAATTATGCATAATGACAATGATGGTGCCGTTCCATGGTATCAAGGGATCGAATTGTACACAGGATTGAGACGACTTGGAAAACCTACTTGGATGTTGAATTACAACGGAGAACAACATAACCTGATGCAGAATGCTAACCGTATTGATTTAAGTATTCGCATGCGTCAATTTTTCGATCATTACCTGCATGGAAAGGATGCTCCTCATTGGTTGACTGATGGAATTCCGGCATTGGTGAAAGGAAAGGAACTTAGGTATTAATTGACCTGAGTTAGATGATAATTTCTGCACTGAAATTGTTTCCTTGATAGAATGAGCGCAACTCGTATTGCCTCCAAATTATGGCATTTTCGCAGCAAACTTTAGTTAGTGTTAAAAACAGTATCTTCGGCTCTCTAAAATTGAGCTTGACTGACTAACTCGGCTGTATCCCAGCCAAAACTATGCTCAGGCTTGAAGGTACTTTAATGGCAAAAGGAATTCGGGAAAACATCCCATTAACGGGCTGGAAAGGTCTGAAAAAGCATTGGAAAAATGATGTCGTTGCAGCAATAAGTGTTGCTTTAGTCGCATTGCCGTTGTCATTGGCGATCGCAAAAGGAATGGGATTACCTCCAATTTCAGGGTTGATTACTGCCGTAATAGGAGGTTTGGTAACGACACTCATTCGGAGCGCATACCTCACAATAAATGGCCCTGCAGCAGGTTTGATTGCCGTTGTAGCAGCCTCTGCCGTAGCCTTAAGTCCCACAGGAGAAGCTATTGATGGATTTCCGTTCGTGCTTGCAGCAATCGTTGTGGCTGGAGCCTTGCAAGTCGTTGTAGGACTCTTGAAGTTTGGACGTATCGCTGATGTCTTTCCTACATCGGTCATTCAGGGTGTGCTCGCATCAATTGGAATTATCATCTTTGCGAAGCAGATGCACGTAGCGATGGGAACCACATCGGACGGTGAAAACACAATTGAAATCATCACGGATATTTTTCAGAAGATCCCTGAAATCAACCCTTACATTGCGATCATTTCAGGTCTGGGAATTATCCTCTTATTCTTCCACGCAAAAATTAGTTACAAGGTTTTCCACTTCATACCGGCCCCAGTTTGGGTTCTGGCTATCGGAGTGCCAATTGTACTTTTGTATGGATACCTTGAGACGAACGAGATTGCGGTATTTGGAAAAGTATTTGAATCGCCCAAGGACTATTTAATTGATGTTCCAAATAATTGGATGGACGGATTTTGTTATCCCGATTTTTCAAAAGCTTACACTGGAACTTTCTGGATGGCTGTCATCTCGATTAATTTGATTTCCTCAGTCATTACCCTTGCTGCCACTAAGGCGGTAGATAAACTCGATCCATACAAGCGAAAAACAAATCTAAATAAAGATTTAACGGCAGTTGGATTGTCTACGATGCTTTCTGGTTTCGTTGGTGGATTACCAATTTTGAGCGTAATTGTGCGAAGTACAGTGAACGTTCACAACAATGCAAAAACGAAATGGTCAAACTTTTACCATGGATTGTTCATTGCCTTGTTCGTTTTGGTTGGATTACCTCTCATACAGATGTTCCCGGTGGCCGCCCTCGCTGCAGTACTAGTATTTACAGGAGTTAAGCTGGCTTCACCAAGAGTTTTTAAAGAAGTGTATAAACAGGGGCTAGAGCAAATCATTTTCATGCTCGCGACCATCCTTATTACCTTGTACAAAGGACCACTTGCTGGTATTTTTGGAGGAATTGGGATTACTCTCATCGCGCATTTATTGATGTCTCGTGTCACCATTCCTCAATTCATACAATTGGTCTATCGATCTGGGACAAACCTGAAGGAACATCAAGACGGATCTTACACCCTTCGCGTGAAAGGCATTGCGAACTTCATGACTTTGCTTCGCTTGATTGCTATCTTAGAAAAGATTCCAGCGGGAGTTGACCTCAAAATTGATCTTTCAAAAACACGATTAATCGACTTGACCTTTCAGGAAAAGTTAATGGAATTTAAAGCAGCTCACCGATTGACAGGAGGCAAGGTGCAAATTGTAGGACTAACTCAGCACGTAGCATCTTCCAATCATAAATTGGCGCTCAAGACCTTGATTTTACCCAATTTCCAAAAGACATCACCTCGCCAAAAACGTATCAAGCAGATGGCAGCCAACAACAACTGGCTGTACATGCGCGAAGAACAAGTTGACTCTAGTGAATTACTTGATTTTAATTTCTTTCAAAGCCGCCCACTAGAGAGCAAGCAGAACGTAATAGGTGGCGAATTCAATGAAACTCAGGCTGATTGGGAAATTAGTGATATTGTCTTTGATGAGGGAGCCATGCTTTCGAAGGAAGTATACAATACAACTGTTCTGTTAGTGCACTTGCCAGAGGAAATCCCATCATTCGTCTTGGATCAAGAGGGTATTTTCGATAAGCTCTTCGACCGCGTTTTGTATTCGCTTTCAGATACGCACGACATTGACTTCGAAGAGTTTCCTTTGTTCTCTAAGAATATTCGTCTTACCGGAGCGAATGAAGAAGCGATTCGAGAGCTCTTTGAGCCATCGTTAATTCGCTTTTTGGAAGAAGAACAAGTATATCATATTGAGTGTAATGGAAATGCTTTGATTATCTTTAAGTCTTTAAGAATTGCAAATACAAACGAAATCAAGAACATGGTTCGATTTACCGAGGACTTGGTTAAGTTTTTTGCTAAACAACCAGTACTAAGCTAATGGAGAAGCTACGAAATTTTGTAAACGGAGAATACTGCGATCCAATTGCAGGACAATACATCGATAACTTTGAACCAGCAACAGGAAAAGTTTATTCATTGATTCCAAATTCTGATGGAGACGATGTTCAAAAAGCTGTTGAGGCTGCTGAAAAGGCCTTTCCAATTTGGTCAGAGATGAGTTCGTTAGAGCGAAGTAAAATTTTGATCAAATTATCGAAGGGAATTGAAGAGAGAATGGACGAATTCGTTCAGGCTGAATCAAGGGATAACGGAAAGCCACTTTCGTTGGCGGCTCATGTCGATATTCCGCGGGCAGTTTCTAATTTTCACTTCTTTGCTACCGCGATTGTACACTATGCATCAGAATCACACAATATGGAAGGTGTTGGTGTAAACTATACCTTGCGTAAACCAATAGGAGTAGTGGGATGTATTTCACCCTGGAATCTTCCATTGTATCTTTTCTCATGGAAAATTGCTCCGGCGTTGGCTGCGGGTAATTGCGTAATTGCAAAACCTTCTGAAGTTACTCCTTACACCGCCTATTTACTCGGCAAAGTAGCACAAGAAGCAGGATTACCTCCAGGGGTTCTCAATATTCTTCATGGAGAGGGAGGTTCGGTCGGAGATGCTATGGTGAAACACCCTAAAATCAAAGCAATTTCTTTCACAGGAGGAACCAATACTGGAAAGTACATTGCTCAAACTGCGGCTCCAATGTTTAAGAAATTATCCTTGGAATTGGGAGGAAAAAACCCGAACATCATTTTCGCTGATTGCGATTTTGATGAGATGCTAAGTACAACCTTACGTTCGTCATTTGCCAACCAAGGGCAGATCTGTTTATGCGGTTCGCGCATCTTCGTGGAGCGACCCATTTACGATCGTTTCAAAGAGGCATTTGTCAATCGTGTTAGCACAACTGTTGTGGCTCCACCAACTGATCCAAAAGCAAAATTAGGCGCAGTCGTTTCTAAACCACACATGGAGAAAGTACTTTCCTACGTGGAATTAGCCAAGGAAGAAGGAGGCGTTGTGCTTACGGGAGGTGAGCGTGTTCAAATGGATGCTCCGTATGATGAAGGCTATTACATCAGACCAACCGTCATTGAGGGACTCTCCTACGATTGCAGAACAAATCAAGAGGAAATTTTTGGTCCTGTAGTGACCATTACGCCGTTCGATACAGAACAAGAAGCACTCATGATGGCGAATTCTACGCAGTACGGATTAAGTGCTACCCTTTGGACTTCTAACCTGAAGCGTGCACACAACATGGCCAATGAACTTCAAGCAGGAATCGTATGGATTAATTCTTGGTTAGTCAGAGACTTGCGTACGCCCTTTGGTGGTGTGAAAGCTTCTGGTGTCGGGCGAGAAGGAGGCTGGGAAGCACTGCGATTTTTTACCGAAGCGAAGAATGTGTTTGTTAAGTATTGATTCCTTCTCTAAGGTTCGTTTCAAATTATATTCTTCTTAAACTCCCGACGTCAATCTATTCGATGGCAGACGTATTTTGTTCATTAATTGGCGCAAATACTTGTCGATTACTGTTGTATTAGTATATTCGACTGACCCTGCGAAATCAAACCGCTTAAAAACCCCCCTTCCTACATTTATTACAATTTAGGTTTTCTCGGTCAAATCACTTACCCTCCCTTCGTGCTACTAGCCAGCATTAATTAATTTAAAATACTACACAATGAAAGCAATGAAACGAACCATTTTGGTTGGTGCATCTTTGTTTGCCTTGGCCTCAGGAGTATCCGCTCAGGTGGGTAACATCTCTGATTTTGAAGCATTCAAAGCACAATGGAAAAAGTCACACAATGTGATAACCGAATTAACTCCCGCTCAGTACGATCAAATGAAGACTGAATGGGTGGCATCTACCGCCACAGAGACAGCGCGAAAAACGCCTGTGGAATTATCAACTGCTGAGAAATTAGAGCAGAAGAAGATCTACAAGAATCAATCCCAAGGACTTCCGGCAGATTTCCCTATGAAGGCCAATACTGGAGACCCTGTTGCAGATGAAAATGCCTATCAGCAGGCAAAATTAACGTGGATTCAAAACAATCCAGAGAAATACAAGCAACTAAAGACGATTCCGAAAATGTCTCAATCAGATAAACAAGCGATTCGTCAGCAAGAACTAAACAATCAAAACTAGTACCATGAAAAAGCTTTACACTTTATTAGGGGTGGTTGGTCTGATTGCTTTCAGTTCAACATCCAACGCACAATGTGCTAACGATAATACTTTATACCTAACAATAAGTGCTCCAACTACTGTTGGGGTAGCTTCAACTATTTCCTCATGTACTTACGGAGGAGAATATAATTTAATCACCAACTTACAAGCTGGTTCGACATACACCTTTGAAACATGTGGAGATACGGATTTCGATACACAACTTTCTCTGTTCAATGATGCCACAGGTGCTTTGGTTGGATACAATGATGATGCATGTGGACTGCAGTCGAGCGTAACGTTTGTGTCTGATGGAAGTAACGTTCGCGTTTCTTTAGACCGATTCAATTGTCAAGACGAGAGTACATGTATGACTATTCTTGGAACGCTGGTTAGTGGACCAAATGCAACACCATGTAACAGTATTGCTTTGATTCCTGATTGTGGACAAACGGCTAACTTCTCCCTTGCTGGTTCAGGATCGTTTGACAATAATGGACCTTTTGGCACACCAGGAGAAGAGCAAATTTTTGAGTTCACCGCGGCATCTACGGGAGCATACTCCATTGAAGTAACCCACTCAGGTGGAGGATGGGTTGACCTGTTTCAAAAGGATGCTTCGGCAGGATGCTCAGGATCAGGATGGGCGTTCATTGATGATGTTCTTACGACAGCAAATAACACTGTTAACCTAGTCGCAGGAACAACGTACTATTTCATGATTGACGATGAGAATACTACAAGTTCTACCGGAACAATTACAATCAATTGTCCTGGACCAGATCCTTGTGATGCCATTATTGATTTAGCAGGATGTGGTGCCTCGGATAGTTTCTTACTTACAGGAGTTGGGTCATTCGATGGAAACGGACCTTTCAGTACTCCAGGACAAGAAGTAATTTACTCTTACACTGCACCTTTTACTGGTGATTTCGAAATTGAAGTAACCCACTCAGGTGGAGGATGGGTTGATCTATTCTTTACAGATGCAGCAAACGGTTGTTCACAGAGTGGATGGACGTTCATTGAGGATGTTCTTACATCGGAAACTAGCGACGTTTTTCTTACGGGTGGGACGACATACTACTTTATGATAGACGATGAGAATACAACAGCTTCGAATGGTACAATTACATTCACTTGTCCATGTATTCCATCTACGACACCAGACGGATCATTCACATACAATGGTCCATTTACAATTTCTGGAAGTTTAGATAACGAGTGTAATGATTGTAGCTTGCGTCCTTCCGATGATCAAATCTATGAAATCATCATTCCATGTTCAGGAACGTACACGTTCGAAACATGTGGAACTAGCTGGGATACATACTTGTACTTGACTAGTTCTTTCTGTGGAGGCGTAATTGCACAGAATGATGACTCACCTTGTGGAGGAGGTTTCTCTGTGCAATCAAGTGTTACAGCTCAATTGGCACCAGGTACTTACTACGTAACAGTTGAGGCGTTCTCAACATTTACAAATGCGGGTGATTTTGATCTGCTCGTATCGGGAACTGAGGACCCAATTCAATTGGCAATCCTTTCAACTACAGATGTGACATGTTTCGGTGGTTCAGATGGATCTGCCACGGCGGAAGCTCAAACAGGAACGATGCCGTTTAATTTCGTTTGGTCTGATGGTCAAATGACGGCTACGGCATCTGGTTTAGCTGCAGGGACTTATACAGTAGGAGGTACTGATGCCAACGGATGTGTGGCAGATGATATTTCAGTGACGATTAACCAACCAGATCAGATCGAAGCAAATGTTACTCCACAAAACCACATTATCGATTGTATTCCAATTCCAGTTGATCTTTCGGCAAACCCAACAGGAGGAACGGGAGGACCTTACACGTACTTGTGGTCAACAGGAGAAACGAGCTCAACAATTACCGTTAATCCAAATGTAACAACTACCTATTCAGTTTCTGTAACAGATGCAAATGGTTGTACGGAAAATATGTCAACTAACAGCACTACAGTAACGGTGCTCAATCGTTGTGGAAACAACAACCAAAAATCGTTGATCTGTCATGTTCCTAGTGGTAACAATGGAAACCCACAGACAATTTGTGTTAGTCCGAATGCATTGAATGCTCACTTAGCTACATTGTGGGACCTTCACGGTGGAGATTACTGTGGACCATGCGCAAGCAATAGTGGTACAGTTACAACCGACGACATGAATCTCGGAGATAATGCATTTATCCGTGCTGGTATAAACATCGCTACGGAGTCAGTTGACGTGTCTTACCGTTTGGCGTATGATACAGATATTCGTATTGAGATTTATGACATGACAGGTGCGCTTGTCGATGTTATTTTCGAAGGAAACGCGAGTGAAGGTGAGTTATATGATTTGCATTTGCAAACTGGGAAGATATCTTCCGGAGTATATGTTTATCAGTTCATTACTAATCGTGAAACGCATATCGATAAACTGCAAATAATTCAAGAATAAGAACCGTAACTTGATAATTTAGGAAGCACCCTGTTGATAAATTTCAACAGGGTGCTGTTTTACCTCGTTCACTTGACTTACTTGAAAAGGATTAATGAACAAGAAGTTCATCTTAATACATTAAACCAGAACGAGAACCAATTACAATTTAGGCGTCCGTGTTTTTGCACGGACGTTTTTTTTGTGCTCTTTTTGAGGCTATTATTACCGAGTAAAGTAGGAATGAGTGCAGTGGAGATTCTATCGATAAAGTGACATTTTTCATCGGTAGGGCGACAGTTTTGCGGGAATTTTCAAAAAAAATGCGGAATTCCGCAAAGTGTGAAATCAGGTTATTTGTTTTGATTTTTTGGTATTTATTAACTTAATAATGAGAGTTTTAGGCTTGAATCACAATTGCACAAATGTGTAATTAATTTGTGTTTTCGCTCGAAAAATCTAGCTTTTACAGGGTTCTGAGCTTGCTTTATCAATATTTTCTGTGTAAAATTGACTGACCAGAGGCTACTGAAACTATCTCTCAAGCAGTTCTGAACGAGTAACTAAAGTTCAAAATTTGCGTAGAGTATTTTCGGAAAGGAAATTTGAACTAAAGACATGCGACAACGTATCATATCGTATGAGTTGACGAGTAATTGCTCAACTCTCAACACAATAACGAGACTCTCACGAGGAACGTTAAATGACACATACGCAATTCATAATGTCCAGATTGACGAAGCGTCTCAACTCCCTTTTAAACAACGAAACTTTTACAAGGCTAACATGCTGAATGGCAACATTGGCGTTTGACCTAATTGAAAAAAGAAATATAAAACGAAATATCGGTGACCAGATTCTTCTACAACTGGAAATCGAATAAATAATGGACCCTCACTACTAGAGAACCAATTATTGACAAAATATTCTACTTATGAAAACGTATTCTACTATATTGAACCGCGTAGCCCTGACGTTAATAGCGTCATTCATGCTCTGCTCAATGGATGCAAGTGCAAGTGCGCTCACGAATGGTTTGGAAATTCCAACTTCTGAAGAAGCAATCAAGCCAACAAATGAAATGCAGTCTCAATTGTCGACTTTGCAAATTGTGAGCTTCGCACCTTTCTTGTACAACGGAAATGTACACATTCGATGTCATGGGACAAATACAGGTCGCGCGACAGTAGAAGCAACGGGCGGTGTGCCTCCTTACTCTTATTCATGGAGTTCAGGATTCCCAATGATGGGCGGACAAATGGCAGTTGCTTTGTTCGCAGGTTCCGTAACGGTTACAGTCACTGATGCAGTGGGGACTTCAGTTTCTCAATCTGTTACTTTAACTGAAAACCCTCCTTTACAAGCGATCGCAACTGTTGATCCAATATTGTGTCATGGGGGAGTAGCGACAGTTAACTTATCCGGAGCAGGAGGAACGATGCCGTACAACGGTACAAATACTTCCTACCAGTTTGCTGCGGGACAATATGACTTTACGATTGCTGATGCAAACGGATGCAGAAATTCAGTAATAGTGGATTTAATTGAACCACCCGTTCTTCAGGCAACTTCAATTGCTGCAGGTCCTATTTTGTGTAACGGAGATGTAACGCAGGTGAATGTTGAGGCAGTTGGTGGGGTTTCTCCATACAACAATACTGGAGTATACAACGAAGGGGCAGGCAATTCAAGTTATATTATTACGGATGCAAACGGATGTTATGCATATACATCACTTTTTATCAACCAACCACCGCCATTGGCAGCAATAGTGAATGCTTCGGAAGTTGCTTGTAGAGGCGATGTGGCTGACATTACGGTAGATGCTATTGGTGGAATAGGACCTTACATGGGTACAGGAAACTTTACAGCGATTGAAGGGAATCTTTCATACACGGTTACGGATGCGAATGGATGTCAAGCTTCATCTTGGGTCCAGGTAACTCAACCACCAGCGTTGGTTGCAACAATTTCAAATTCAGCTATTCCATGTAATGGTGACCTATCAGTGGTTCAAGTAGCTGCTTCAGGAGGTATGGCACCTTATGTTGGCATCGGAAGTTACTTCGAAGCAGCAGGAACACACACGTTTACTGTTGAAGATGCGAATGGATGTTGGGTGGATATTTCGACATACATTATCGAACCAAAAGAAATTGAAGTAGCATTATCGTGGACGCCAATCATGAATAATCCTACGACAGATGTACTCGTTATAGCGGACGGAGGAACTCCAGCCTATGTTGGTACTGGACTGTATCCAACAGCGCCAGGAACACATACGTTTACAGTATACGATGCAAATGGCTGTACAGGTTCTGAGGTAATCACAATTTCAAATCCAATCTCAACTCCACAAAACTCGGACGTTGTAATCTCTGAACATAATAATGGATGGAAGTCAGTTAACCATGAATCGTCTGAAGTCAATGGATCATTCAACCCAAGCAATGACCAAATTGAAATCAATTATGAGTTGAGTTATGATTCTAAAGTGAGCGTTGAGATTTATGATATGTCAGGAGCACTTGTTGAATCAATCGAAGAGGAGAATATCGCCTTAAAAGATCAAAGCGACGTACTTGCTATTGATTCAGGAAAGTTCAGAAGTGGAATTTATGTGTACCACTTTGTGACGAATACTGAACGTCATGTTGGAAAGTTACAGATCATCCAATAATGGATGGAAGAGAGTATAAATGATTTAAAGAACCCACTTGGATTAATCTAAGTGGGTTTTTTGTATTTTGAACTTCTTTTTTAAATCAACCCTCAATGCGGAATTCAGTCATACTACACTCAGTTCTGATCTTAATACTCTCATATTCTCATGCTTCCGTAGCGCAGGAATCAGTAGTGGTTATAAATGAGTTTTTGGCATCTAACGATGAAGGGTATTTTGACGGGTTCGGAGAGTACGACGACTGGATTGAGTTATACAATACCACAAATGAAAGAATTGACCTAGGAGGGATGTTTCTCACAGATGATTTAGACAATCCAACGCGATACCGAATTCCAGAACGAAAAGATGAATGGACAACAATTGCACCCAAAGGATATGCCTTGTATTGGTCAGATGGAGATCCTGAACAGGGAGATCGTCACATGGATTTTCGCCTCAAGAAAAAGAAAGGAATCGTAGCCCTTTTCGATCGGGATACCGTCTTGGTGGACAAGGTCGAATATGGCATGCAAGAGACGGATGTTTCATTTGGTCGGGCAAAGACGAATTCTCCGAGGCTAGCTAGTTTCGAAACGCCCACACCCAATAAGTCGAATGTTGACGGAAGGTATGAAGTGCCAAAGAGTTTACGCGTAATTTTTGATCAACCAGGAGGAGTTTACGCGTCTTCCATTACCGTAAGTTTAAGCAATGATTGGAACGCACCGATGTTCTACACTACCAATGGGAGCGACCCGAAAGAAGACGATAATCTCTATACGGGCCCGATTCAAATTGATTCGAACACAGTACTGCGTGCGTCAGCTATCAAAAAGGGATATCAAAGAAGTATCATTGGAACCAATACGTACTTTATCGGAGAGAAAAGCAGCTTATCAATACTTTCTCTTACCACTTCACCTGAAAATCTTTGGAGTAAGAAGAAGGGAATCTATAAAAATTATGAAAAGCGTGGCTGGGAAAGATCTGCGCACGTAGAGTATTTTGATCGAACCGATTCAGGTGAATTTATCCCAGCTGTGAATAAAACGGTAGATATCCGAATTGCGGGCAAGACGAGTCGTCGCCAACCAAAGAAATCATTCAATGTAATTGCCAACAAGGTTGATGGTGAGAAGAAAATTCGATATAAGTTATTCGACAGCAAAGAGATCGATGAGTTTAAGGGGATTTCTGTTCGGGCAGATGCTACATCTGGAAGAAATGTTACTGATCTATGGGTCGGAGAGCGATTCAAAAACGAACTTATCTACGAAATTAACGGCCAAATGAATGGGAATGTTTCCATGCAAGCATATGAACCAGTGCTTTTGTTTTTGAATGGAGAATACTGGGGAATTTATAACATGATGGAACGAAAGGGGAGGGATTTCATTGAGAAGAATCATGGAGTCAAAGAAATGGATATCTTGACCTATCAAGATCCTAAACCCGTTCGAGGTTCGGCGGAAGACTACGATGATCTCATTACCTTTATTCAAACGCATGATATAGCCTTGGATTCTGTCTATCAGAAAGTGTGTGACCAAGTTGATATCGAGAGCTACATTGATCAGTGGGTGTATGAAACGTATGCGGGTGCTCACGATATTGGAGTGAACATTCGTTGCTGGAAGAGCAAGGAACCAGGTGCTAAATGGAAGTGGATCAGTTACGATCAGGATTCGTGGAATACAGTCCACGAGAATTCATTCGCTTATTTTCTAGAAGCAGAGCAAATTCCTTTGTACGGAAGATTGATGCTCAACAGAGAGTTTCGAAATCAATTCCTGAATAGGTTGATGGATTATTTGAATACCAAATTGAACACAGAAAACGTTCTTACAACGCTAGACGAAATCTTAGTCAAAATCGAGAATGAAGTTGATCGTGAACGAGCGCGTTGGGAAGATACGATGCTATATATACCTAAAGGACAACGTGTGGAATGGATGAGGGATTATGCCCTTCGCCGACCCGAAATCTTGCGTAAACAGATGTTAGAATATTTCAAATTGACAGGAGGAGAGATTCAAATCAATGTAATTGCACCGTCTGGAGGAAAGATTCGTGTTAATTCACTCTTGCACAGTTCGAATTGGTCGGGAACTTATTTGGAAAACCTGCCAATAGATATTGAGGCAATTCCCGATGAGGGTTACTACTTCGTTAAATGGAAGAGAAGGAAGTTTCCTAAGTCAAGTAAGGGGGAAATTCTGCCTTTCAGAGGAAGGAAAATTGAAGCAATCTTCAAGCGAATTAAGAAGTGATTTGAAACAAAATCGAACTGATGAGTATGAAGTTTAGGAAGAAGAATTTCAGCATGCTATATCAGATTGTAAGTAGAAGGGATAGACGGATTTTCTAGATAGTATTTTTCATTTTTTCACGCTGAATATCATTTCAAAATTGACCAAAGTAGCTGGCTACATGTCACCATTTAACTACTAGAATGTGAGATTTTTAACATAGTATAGTGTTTGTGTTATAAAGCCTGCGCTTCGCATCACCTGTTAATGATCAGTTGATGAATAATCTAGTTTTTTTTCGAAAAAAGTTAAGACATGAAAATCGTCCCACAGGAAATTAAAGTGTTGTTTTATAGGTGTTTTATTACTTTTTTTTGTACAAAAATGTAATTATTGTGTGCGCTGTTGTTTTCCGCATTTTCAGGTGTATGCCCAGCGATTTGTCAATTCAATTATTTCTGTGTAGAATTGCATCTCATTAATCCTACCAGTATCAACTAACTATGCTTTTCTCCCAAAATCGGAAAGCAAACTACGAACTATAATGAAAGCGAAAAAACACAATTTTTTTCGAATTTTATCTTCATTCTACTCCCAAAACCAAACGACAATCCGTCGGGGTTTTTCAGAATTTTTATATACGCTTTTTTCATACCGTGATAACGAATCTTGTAAAGGAAGATTGGGTCACGGATTTTTTAATCAAATAAACCATGCAATGAAAAAAAACAACAAAGATTGTCGAAGCAATTTGTCAATCTCTAAACTCCCCAAACTGTTTTTGTTAGGTGTGTTTGTTGCGATAGGTTCAATGTCATTTGCTCAAACATCGAGCCATGCACGAATGGATCTTAGCCACAACGTAACTATTAGAACAGGATTACATGCATCTTACGAAATCCATATGGAACATTTCGGATTTGCAACTAAGCAAGACGCAGAAGCTTACTTCCTCTCTTTGGATGTCGCTTATATCGACTTCGTAGTAGTAGATGAAGGAAAGGTTCTAATGAATTTTGACTTGACTAATCCAGCAGTTACCAATTGGACACTTGCAGATTGGCAACAAGCGCTTGCTACTAGAGCTAGTAATTCAACTCCTAGGCCTTTGCCAAATTTTTAACCTCTATTAAAATTTATTTAAACTTATTATGAAAACTTCTACGAAATTATTGAGTATGTTCTCAGCGTTTTGTGGTGTCATCCTTCTAGGGATGTCCGCGAATGCTCAGGTCATAACAGTAACTCCGGGGCAGACAGCGATTCAAATGGCACAGCAGCTAGTTGGTTCGAATGTTACCGTTTCGAACGCTACCTATACAGGTGCGACGAATGCTTCCGGATCATTTACACAAGGTACATCAACTTTCCCCTTAGCAGATGGAATCATCTTAACATCGGGAACCGCGGCGAATGCGATTGGACCAAACAACTCTACTGGATCAAGTACTAGTAATGGTACTGCTGGTGATATTATCTTAAATGGATTGACAGGTGGTATTACTACCTTCGATGCAGCTGTACTTGAGTTTGACATTACTTCAAACTGTAATACAGTAACATTCGATTATATCTTCGCTTCAGAAGAGTACTTGGAATATGGATGTTCAAACTTTAATGATGCATTCGGATTCTTTATCTCTGGTCCTGGATTTGCGCCAAACACAAACATTGCTTTGGTACCAGGGACATCTATACCAGTTTCAATCAACAACGTGATTAACTCACCAGGAACCAGCTGTGTATCAAACCCAACCTACTACGTTGATAACGCAGCAGGAACGAGCATTCAATACGACGGTCGTACTGTTGTAATGACTGCTACGGCAACTATCCAGCCATGTCAAACTTACCATGTGAAAATCATTGTGGCTGACGCTGGAGATAGCGCATTGGATTCTGCCATCTTCTTAAAAGGAGGAGGGATTAACTGTACAAGTCCAGGTGTAGCGACGAACGCTGTTATCACTCCAATTACTTGTGGAGGAGTTGGAGCGATTGACCTTTCTGTAAACAGTGGAACAGGTCCATTCACTTATTCTTGGACTGGACCTAATGGATTTACAGCAACTACAGAAGATATCTCAGGATTGGCAGTCGGTGATTACACCGTCGACATAACTGGATCGGATTGCTTGTCATCAGGACAAGAGACA
>JBGCDF010000110.1:0-15962 GCA_045105095.1 Crocinitomicaceae bacterium
AGAAAAGTTCAAAAATAGAAGGTAAACGATTCGCACGCTTGAAGAATATACACAAAGAGAAGGAAACGAGTGTTGTAAGTTAATTCGTTAGTGACAGGACGGTATACGTTATATCGGGTGCTCCGAATGATTTCCGATTCAACTGTTTTTCAAAAGATGCGCTTACAGAGCTTGCTGCTTCGTTCTCAAATGAATTGAGTGCACCAACTACTTCGAGACCTGAGAAATACGCTCAGGCTGGTAAGTCACTGTTTGACTTAATCGTAGGTGATGAAGCGAAAAAACTAAAGTCGAATTGGGTAGTTCTGCCGGATGGGGTGTTAAATGGCTTGCCTTTTGAAGCTCTTGTTTCGAGCGAGCGAGGAACTTCATTCAAGAAATTAGATTACTTAGTTCATGATCATGTTATCCACTATGCTCCTTCGGCTTACTTCTTTGCCAGTGAGAGCTCTGGAGAAAGTTCTGTTCAATCATTTCTTGGGATGGCTCCAGTATTCAGTGACTCGAAATCCTATGACTACCTTCCAAAATCCTTAGATGAATTAGAGTCGGGAAGATCCTTATTCTCTGGTGATGAATTAACGAATGAAAAGGCAACTAAAAAGCAATTTTTCACGAAAGCCGAGCAATATGATATTCTACATATTTCTACACATGCTGGAATGAATTCAGGATTGAATAATGATGCATGGATGGTGTTCTCTGATCATAAGTCGAATGATTTCAAATTGGAGGCTCATGAATTACTGAAGTTAGACCTCCCTGCAAGTCTGGTAGTGTTGAACGCATGTGAAACGGGAAGTGGAACAGTATTTAAAGGGGAGGGGCCGATGAGTCTGGCACGTGGTTTTTTAAATGCAGGATCTGAATCTACAGTTACGAACTTATGGAGCGTTAACCACGAATCGAACGCGGCAATTATGCAGTACTTTTATGAAAGTTTGAGTGAAACACAATCTCCATCACGTTCCTTGAATGAGGCAAAATTGGGGTATCTCTTAAGTGGTGATGTGGATGGTGCTGGTGCTCACCCATATTATTGGTCAGCTCCGATTTTGATTGGGTCTGATGCTTCAGTGAGCGCACCTGCTTCCTCAATGGCTCTATGGATATGGATAGGATTGGGAGTTACTTGGGTGATTGTAATATGGATGCTGTTCGCACGAAGACGAAGAAGAGCGTTGACTCCTTAAACAAAGCGCTCGTCCACTTCCATTACATGGCCGCAGCTATCACAGGTTCTATGATCTTCCGATGCGTAGAATGAGCGGAAACGAGAGATGAAGTCTACTTCGATATCGTTTAAGGGGAATTTGTACTCGTGTAGTTTGTGATTACACTTATCACAGAACCACATCAAGCCATCAATCATATCCGTTCCTTTACGCACTTTTTCAATTACGAGACCAACAGTGTTCTCTCCGCGAATGGGCGAGTGTGGGATGTTTCCAGGGAGTAAGAATATTTCTCCTGGACCAATTTTGATTTCTTTGGCTTGTCCATCTTCCTGAACTTTCACAGTAATTTCTCCCTCAAGCTGATAGAACAATTCTTCACTTTCGTTGTAGTGATAATCCTTTCGGGCATTGGGTCCTCCAACAATCATCACGATAAAATCACCTGCTTCAACGTAGAGGTTTTTGTTGGATACCGGTGGCTTAAGTAAATCACGGTTATCATCGATCCATTTCTGAAGATTGAAAGGTGCTCTCATGAATTTGAATTTATTCTAAAGGTAATAAAACTAGATAAAAAAAAGCGCCCCGATATCCCGATTGATATCGGGGTCGGGACGCTTTCGTATAACTTTTCGCTAAGTCCTATTGAAGAACAATACGGAATGTTTTTTCTGCTGAATCATTGTAAACTTTGATCAAGTAGATTCCTGTTTCCAGTCCTCCAAGATCGATCTCAGTTGCTGATGATCCGTTAATTGCTGATGAAGCACCAGTAATTACGCTTCCTTTAAGGTCAGTAACCTCATAGCTGAATACTTCCGTTGAACCGAAGTTCGCGATGTTCACAACTCCATTAGTTGGGTTAGGGAACACGCTCATTTCTCCGAAGAACAATTCTTCAGTATTCAAGAAATCACAAGATGGTGAAACAACTACTTCTACATTCGCTGTGTCCTGAGGACAAACACCGTTATCTGTGATGTAATCGAAGTTAAACGAACCTGGGATTCCACTTGATGTAATGTCAGCTCCTGGAAGTGCTGAGTTTGATGGATCGTACCAAGTACCGCCCAAATCAACGTTTCCAGAAAGACCGTTTAACAAGTTCAACGGCTCGTTTTGACATACAGTAAGCGTACCGTCATCACCCGCACTTGAAGGTCCATAGATTTCCACTTGTTGAAGTGAAGTATCTGCAGCACATCCGTCAGTAACGATGTAATTGAAATCAAATACTTGATAAGCCAAACCTGCTGTTGGGAAGATAGGATCTGCGAAGTTAGCAGTTGGAATAGTTTCATCCCAAACACCACCAGCATCTTGACCAGCCATTCCGTTAAACAAGTCTACTGTATCTCCAGTACACACGTCAAGAATTCCGGTAGTTGCACCTGCCTCTACAACGATTTCACGAAGAGAAATAGAGTAAATACCAGTTGTAGTCTGACTCCAAGAATCATGTAACAAGTAGTAAGTATTTCCAGGTGTCAATCCACATACGCTGAAATCTGGTGCAGCAGAAGAGAAATCCAATGCATCGTCATTCGCAGCAACTAATGTGTATGTTGTGAAGTCTGCACAATCAGTTGCTTCATAGATTGCAATTTGACCGTCAAATCCTTGATCCGTACCAGAAACGTACATACTTCCTGATGCCGGAGCGTCAAATGTAAACCATGTCGTAAACGTCAAGTTTGCATCTCCCCATCCATCAGTTGTATTGAATCCAGTTGTAGGAGGAGCAACAGTGATTTCATTTGCCTGAGTTGTAGCCCCAGTATTATCAAATGAGTAAGGTATTCCGTCTACTGGAAGCGCCTGAGCCAAACACGTTGAATCATTTGTCAATGGCATTGTGAACGATACTGGTCCAACGAAGTTAGAAGTATCCTGCCCACATACAGCCTGTACATATACTTCGTATACACCACCAGCCATGAAAGTAGCATCGAATGTAGTATCTGTGAAGTTGTTGTCAGCAGCAACGACTGTTCCAGTGTACAAGTCGAATCCTTGAGGACCGTATTGTACGTTGAATCCAGTTGATGGGTATGTACCAACACCGCTACTCTCAGTCCAAGACCAATCTGTGAACAATGAATCAACCGCAGTTCCTGCGTTCAATCCTGTGATATCAGAACAGTTTGGTGGAGTTGTGAATGTTCCAATCAAACCTCCAATACTTTGAAGAGTTCCTGGGTTACAATCAGCGTAGATGTATACATCGTACGTTGTGATGTCAGTTAATCCTGTCAAAAGGGCAACGTTTACTCCAGAAGTAATCGATGTACCTGATGTTAATGGATCGAAACCAGTAGGTCCATAAATAATTGTCCAGTTCGTTTCAGAAGCTAAACCTGCATCCCATGTAATTCCAGCGTCAGTTGGACTAACAACCGTTAATACGAAGTTCGTTGGGTTCGGACAATCTGTGTAAAAGAAGTGTGCACATGAGTTGTCTGTCAAGTATTGTTGGTTATTGAAAGATAACTCGATGTCTTGGCTAGGACCAGCAATACCAACTGTTGCAGAATTACCAAAATCAAACGTGGCGTCATCTACAGAAACTACACTATATGTATAGTAGATTTCACTTGTTGCCTCATCAATAATTGCTTGGAAGATGTATGATTGACCATTTCCTCCTAAGTGTGGTTTGTTCCATTGAACAATGAATTGTTGGTTTGGAGCAGTACCGATCGTTTCGAAGTATACTCCGTCACTTGGGTTGTTTTCTGGACCTAAATCATCCCAGAAAGGGTAAAGTCCGTCTGCAGCGCCACCCATTGGTCCATTACTGAATCCAACTTGGCCACTCGTTGTTCCGAATATAAGTGCTCCGTTAGATCCGATTGTAATGTCAGAATAAGGAGTTCCTTGGTACAATAATGTGAATGGAATTGTTGTTCCAACCTCACCATCGTCTCCCAATGTATTCAAAGCACCAGTTGTTGAGATGTCAGTGAACCCTGGTCCACATGCGTTATCTGCATCCATGTACAAGCCTTGGTTGAATGTGTTGAAAGCAATAGGTCCAACGTAGAAAGAAGTATCTCCAGGAGTACATGACGCGCGAACATACATTTCATAGAACATTCCCGTTGGAATACCTGTAACGGTTTCGTTCAAGTTGTTCGTTACGATAGAAGATGTTCCAGTTCCTGGTGTGAATCCTGGTGCACCATATTCCATAGCCCATTCAGTCTCAGTAGAACCTGGGTTCCATGAGAAAGTGGCAGAGGTCAAATCTGATCCCGCCAACATTAAGCTTGTTGGTTGTGGACAAGTTGGAGCTTCACGCACCTGAACGTCATCAATTAAGATGTCATTATAGAATGTGAAACCTCCGTTAGATACACCTGTAATAGTAAACCGTACCTGAATATCGCCAGTGATATTCCATCCTGCACCAAGAACAGTTGAGTATTCAACCCAGTTTGTTCCGAGGTTTCCTTGAATGGTCTGAGCTGGTTGCCATGCGGCACCATCCCAAATTTCCACTTCCAATAAGTTCTGCGCTCCATCGTTAATGTTATTGCTGAAGACTGCGAATAGAACTTCTGGTGTAGTTAAGGCTGTGACGTCAACAAAAGGAGTTGTCAATTCAGATACTTCTCCATCCGTATTGTCAGAACCGTCGATTCCAATGAACGTACCAGTTCCTGAAGCTGAATAGTCTAAAACACCATTTGCACCATAATCAGCAAAACCACCAATTGTTATACTACCCCATTCCCAAGGAGTTATACCTCCTTCGGCCCAACATGTAGGAAGAAGTGGTGTTTCAAAAGTCTCAATCCATGGCGCAACAACTGCAGGACATGGAGGTGGAGGAGAAGTGTTCGCCCAAGTACCAGCATGACAATCGAAGTCAGTACCACATGCACCATTATCTAGGTTCGGCTGAGAGTAATATATTCCGCTAGTCGCAGCTGTGAAAGAGACTGGAGAAACTCCCCAGGCAACTGCCGTAAAAGTAGCATCGAAGATTGTGACGAAGTTACTAGCGCCACCAGTATAGGTAACAGTGTAATCATCACCGGCAACAACTGCAAGTACTTCTTGGTATTCACCAGCGTAAGCACAGGTAGTCATTGATGTTGAACCACCGGGAGCTGGAGCATTGCCGCCTTGGTATTGTACGCCTGAAAAAGCACACTGAGCCAACGCTAACCCTGAACTCAACGCTACGGCGCCAAACATGAGTAGAATTTTTTTCATAATATGAATTAGTTAATAATTAATTTGAACTAACAAATATACGAAAATTGGAACCTTTAGGTTGGGTTAAAATGTTAATTCTGTAGGCGTCACTCATTTTTCCCATTGTAGAGAAATAACGATTTAGAAGTCATTTGTTATGTTAATTTTGTAGAGAAAATCAGTAGAGAATTATGGAATTGAAAGGTAAGTTAGCGGTGGTTTGTGGAAGTACACAAGGGATAGGTTTTGCATCAGCAAAATTAATGGCCCAAAGAGGTGCATCCGTTGTGTTGGTGGCAAGAAATGAAGAACGTCTCAATCGGGCGCTGGAAAATCTTGATTCGTCGATGGACCAGAAGCATCAATTGTTAGTTGCCGATTTCAGTAATCCTGATGAATTGAAGTCAAAGCTGGAAACATTTGTAGAAAGTGGGAATACACCAGACATTTTGGTGAATAACACAGGTGGACCAAAAGGTGGTTTGATTATCGACGCAGATACATCTGAGTTTTTGGCTGCGTTCAATCAGCATTTGATTTGTAATCACATTTTGGTTCAGGCGCTTTATCCAGGAATGAAGTCGAAAGGTGGAGGTAGAATCATCAATGTGATCTCGACTAGCGTGAAGCAACCCTTGAATGGTTTGGGAGTTTCTAACACCATTCGCGGAGCTGTCGCCAATTGGAGTAAAACACTCGCGAATGAACTTGGACAATTCAACATTACTGTAAATAACGTGCTGCCTGGTGCAACGAACACAGGACGTTTGAATAGCATTGCCGAAGCGAAAGCTGGAAAAGTAAATAAATCGGCGGAAGAAGTATTGGGCGATATGGCCAAACAATCACCAATGCAGCGAATTGCTCAGCCTGAAGAAGTAGCGGAAGCAATCGCTTTTCTGGCATCAGATCGTGCTTCGTACATCAATGGGATTAACGTTCCAGTTGATGGCGGAAGAACAAAGTCTCTGTAAAATTTCATGAATTCGAATGGTTCTCAGGTGTATTACTTGAGAACATTCACGTGACCCACAATGGTCTTTTGCCTTTCAGAATTCGTCAGGAATCCGATTTTGTAGGTGTACACTCCATCGGGTACGATCAAACCATCGTACGTTCCGTCCCAAATGAAATCTAGTTCATTGGAAGCAAATACAGCTTGTCCCCAGCGATTAAAAATCGTGATGTTGAGCGTCTGTATTCCCACAGTACTCGCCCTGAAGTCGTCGTTAGATCGATTGCCATCTGGCGTAAAGGCGTTAGGAACATAGATGTACCATTCTTCCTCAATTTCTATTGGACGTGTAATCGTGTCCGTACAACCTTTTTCGTCGTAAGCGATCAATGTTACGTCATAGAAACCGGGTTCAGCATAAATATTACTCGGGTGAATATCAGTAGAACCAGAAGCATCTCCGAAGTCCCAAACATAGGTCTCACCGCCAATGGTCAAATTCTCAAACTGGATTGGCAGATTGTTGAAGACCGTTTCACTCGTAATGGTGAAGTTCGCTGTTGGTTTAACGATGGCAACTTCAACACCACCATTTACTACGAAGGTTTGACATTCGTCAGAGACAATTACGAAGAATGTTGTAGTTTCATTGGGTTGGACCCATACAGATTGGGTTGTTTCACCACTATGTGGCCAGAGATAAAAGTACGATCCAAAACCTCCGTCAGGCGTAACGCTTATCTCAATGGAATCACCGGGGCAAATTTCTGTATCTGGTGACATCGTTAATGTCAATGGGGGGCTTGTGATTGTATACACAATATCCGCTGACACACTGTTTCCACAATTGTCCGTCACCGTCACCGTATAAATTGTCGTCTGAGAGGGTTGAATGTCAATTGTTGGTGTTGCCCCTAAGTTCGGCTCGAAATTCGAAGACCACTGATAGGTGTAATTTCCAGAACCACCAGTTGGGTTGGCCTCAAGCGTTTCCGCCAAATAAGGACAAATCTCAGTAATATCAGGAGTTTCACTCAATACCAGAGGTGGAAGTACTGGAACCACTACTTCGAAGTCATCTGTCGCTGTTTGATTCAGACAATCGTCTGTCACAGAAACGGAATAAGTCGTTGATGCGCCCGGTGTAACCGTTATGCTTTGTGTTGTTTGTCCTCCTGGAAGCCAGAGATAAGTATATGGCGGAGCTCCACCAGATGCATTCGCAGTAAGGGTAACTTGTTCTCCAGGACAGTTGATTGTGCCACCTGCTATCTCGACATCAACAGGTTGAATATCTTCAATGAATAATTCCAGAACCAGTGGAGTAGGGTTACCACACGGATCGAGAATAGGAAGTGAAATAATGATGTTTTCCTGTCCTTCAACAATTCCGTCGTCAAAAGCATTAAACGAGAATGTCACAGTTTGGACGCCCGCGGGGAAAGTTACGGAAGCGGGAATGTCTGAGTAATCAACTAATTCAACAGCCGATCCGCTTAAGTTGATTGGAATAGTCATTGGCGAAGCCAAATCGTTGTTTCCTCTTTCTAGCGTGACTGTAGTTGTTACACACCCTTCAGCCATGATATCTGGATCCCCAAACACGTCCTGTGTCATTTCATGTGTAATTTCAACAGGAGTTTTCGACGAAAGACTATTTGCTTCAAGGAAGATTCCTGAATCGAAAATTCCATCTCCTACATCAGCAATGGCAATAATCAAGTGATAGGTCTCACCGCATTGAACTTGCGATTCTGCAGTAAGTACTTCCGTAAAGCCGTCGTATTGAATGTAGAAAGGAGATCCATTTTGAGGAGCACTACTTCCGTTTCCATTGTTTACAAAGAAAGCTTGATTGGATGTTGCATTAACGTTGTTGATGGCAACCGCTTGACCATTCGGGAGTCGCGCAATATTTTGCATGCCTCCAGGGATTCCAGGTCCCGAAATGAAAAATCCGAAAACATCGTTGAATTGTGATCCAACGTATTCGGGATACTCTTCTGAACCAAATACATAATTGAAACTCACGGTGTCCGAGTAGGGAACAAAATCGAACTCGAGCACAGCCGCATTGAATGTTCCAGCTGTACCGCTAATCAAACTACTCAATAGAGAGAAGCCAGGAGCTCCGTTGTCTAATCCTGCACTTGCATTGTTATTCGGTCCATGTGGCCCTTCACCTGGAGCATTCAAGACAGTTCCAGTTGTCATTACAATTCCAGAATTTAGTCCAACATTACATGCTGAACCATCAAAGTCTCCAATTGAAATAGGAGCGCCGTTGAAAGAAACGTTTGAAACTGTTACACCAGAACCAAGAAGTACATTTTGAACTAAACCTGCAGGAGACATAGCGGTGGTCGTCGTAAGTTGCCCCATCGAGAGGAAGGGCAGCAGAACAGTCAATATGTAAAATAAGTACTTCAAGTATTCTTGTTTATAGATATAGACGTAAAGTTAATCAAAACGTTTGCTCGTTTAATGTACAAATTTCAGACCAACAATCACATTTATACTTTGTTAACGATTCGTTTTATGATTTATTTGCGGAAATATGATTAAATGTACAGTTTTGTAGCGCATGAATTGGTTCAAGAAATTTTATCGTCGACTACAGAAAAACGTGAAGTATTCTGCGTCAGACCCAAAGACATTTGATGACATTTGGAGCTTTCAGAGCACGACGATACGATTAGTGAGTCTTTGCCTGATCATCATGATTGCGGTAGGTGGCTTATCAGCATATCTTTTTTCAGGGCTGTTTGCTAATTTGGCGGGAGATCCAAAAGTCGACCGGAATAAGTTGGAAGAACAGGAGATTTTAATCGGCGAATTGAATCAACAAGTGAAAAATCAGGCCAATTACGTCGAAAACATTCGTTTGATCTTAGACGGAAAAGTTCCAATGCGTATTGAAGGTGACACGATTACACAAGTGCATCAAGTTGATGTGAATAAGGTACGTGAGAATCAAACGAAATCGGAAAGTAAACTGTCGAAGGAAGTTCGGAGTGATATGAGCACTCCAAAGAACACTAAGGAATCGATTATGTTTTTTGGAAGTCCTGTTCTGGGAGAGATTAGTCAATCCTTCAAGGCATCAAATCATGCAGGAATTGACATCGTTACTGCAAAGAACGAAAAGGTAAAAGCGTGTCTGGGAGGGACGGTAATTTACTCAGGATATACCCGAAAAGATGGTCACATTTTAATCATCGCTCATCCCGGAGACTATGTTTCGGTGTACAAGCACAATAAAACCCTCTTGAAAAAAGTGGGGCAAAAAGTTCAGCTGGGCGATCCAATCGCGATCGTCGGAAACACAGGAGAAAACACAACAGGCCCTCATTTACATTTTGAGTTGTGGTATCGACAGACACCTGTCAACCCTGAAGACTACATGAAATTTACTCGGTAATTCCCTGAAGTGAGGAAAGCTTGAAGTACGTTCCTTTAAGATTCATCAATTCATCGTGCGTTCCAGATTCCATGATTTCTCCTTTGGAAAGAACAATGATGTTATCTGCGTTACGAATCGTACTCAAACGGTGAGCAATCACCAAACTCGTTCTGTCCTTCATCAAATTATCTAACGCTTCCTGTACGAGGTATTCTGATTCTGTATCCAATGCTGATGTAGCTTCATCCAAGATCAAAATTGGTGGATTTTTAAGTACCGCACGCGCAATACTCATGCGCTGACGTTGTCCACCCGACAAACGATTTCCGCGCTCACCGATATTCGTTTCGTATCCTTCAGGTAGTTCCATGATGAAATCATGTGCATTAGCAATTTTCGCCGCTCGGATAATCTCTTCGTCAGACGCTTCCACCATTCCAAATGCGATATTATCTCGGATAGAAGCATTAAACAAGATGGATTCCTGAGACACAATTCCGATCTGCTGACGTAAATCCAACATACTCGCTTCTTTGATGTTTACTTCATCGAAAGAAATGGAACCTTCCTGCACATCGTAGAATCGTGGGAGTAGATCAGCAATTGTTGACTTCCCACTTCCCGATTCACCGACGAGTGCAATTGTTTTTCCAATCGGAATAGAGAAGGATACATTTTTGAGTACGTATTCTTCCCCGTATCGGAATGAGACATTGGTATAGGATACTTCTGATTTTAACTCAGGAAGTTCGACTGGGTTCTCCACTTCGTAGATTTTCTCATCCGCGTTCAGAATATCATTGATACGATCTTGGGAAGCTTTTGATTTGTTCAAATTGGCAACGGATCGTGCCATTCCCTGAATAGGGCGAAGCAATTGAGAAAAGACAATGATGAAGGCCACGAATTCTTCTCCTGAGAAAGCCGAGCCATCAGGATTATCTAAAATCAACGAACCACCGTACCATACAATGCACAACATCACAATGGCTCCAACTGTTTCGTTCAGTGGAGAGGATAGATCTCTTTTTCGAAAGGCTTTGGTGATGAGTTTCTGGTGCTTGAGGTTTTCGTGTTTGAAACGCCCCATCACCTGTTTCATCGCGTTGAAAGCTTTGATGATGCGAATTCCACCAAGCGTTTCCTCCATCATCGAATAAACAAGTCCCATTTGTTCCTGTCCTTGTTTCGCCGTACGCTTCAGACTTTTACCAATGACGCTTATGATCAGTGCGGTAAATGGAAGTAGGATTAATGAGAACAGCGTGAGTTGCGGACTCCAGTAGATCAATACTCCTAAATGAATGGCAATAGCAAGTGGCTCACGAAATATTAATTCGAGCATGGAAATTACAGCCACTTCGATTTCTCCAACATCACTCTGCATTCGGGCCATCATATCTCCTTTGCGCTCATCTGTGTAATATGATAAGGGCAGACGCAACGATTTTTCGAAAAGCGCATCGCGAAGATCACGCACTACGGCCATTCTCAATTGCGACTGAAACCAAACGGCTCCGTAGCGGAATAGATTTTTCAGTAAGAAGGCAATGGCAACAGAAATACATACAAACAATAATGCTCCTTTCGGATCGGCTTGCGCCATATCCTGCATTACGTAGCTGAAATACTCAGAGCAATATTTGAAGAAATTCACGAATCCTCCTTCGCGAATAGGTTGTTCAACTACTTCCTTAACGCTATCGTTGTCGAAGAGGATTTGCAGAAACGGCACAAACAGCGCCAATGACAGCAAGTTGAAGATGACGTATAGAATGTTGCATCCGATCACCAAAAGTGCTGTAGCTCGATACTTAAACGAGTATCCGATAATTTCTCTCAATCCTTTCATCGATTGCAAAGATAAGTTTTGGTATAAAACCTGAGTTCGATTCTAACATCTTCTCAGAAATTCTTTTAAAGAGAATGGATTTAGGCAGTCTTTATTTCATCATGGCCCGTTATGATGAAATAAAGGTAACAACAAGACACTGACTTAAAAGGGTTAGCAGAATACACGTTTCACTCGAAAAGGGCACTTTTATCGCCGAGACTCGTCACAGTATCCCGATATTCTTGCTTCTTTAAGCTCAAAACTGTTCATTTTCAAGCAATCTGAGTGCATTTTAGAATTGAACTCAGGTTTAAATAACGTCGACGGAATCAATTCCTTATTTTTGCAGCATGGGTACAATCAGACAAAGCAGAATAGAAGAAGTGATTCGCGAAGAGTTATCAATGTATTTTCAACGAAACGCTCGTGAAATATGCTTGGGTGCAATGGTGACAGTTACGACAGTTCGCGTTACACCAGACTTATCGCTAGCTCGCGTGTATATGAGTGTCTTCGCTGGTCCTCCCAAAGAAGAGGTGTTGGAGAATATTAAAGTGAATGCTTCTAAGATTCGTGGTGAGGTAGGAAGAAGATTGAAAAACATGAAAAAATGTCCAGACTTACGGTTTTTCATTGATGATTCATTGGATTATGCAATGGAGATTGATGAATTATTGAAGAAATAACAATCTGAGGACTGAGCGGAGTCGAAGTCCGAAATCTAACGCTCTGGTTTCGGCTCCGCTCAACCATCGCTTTAATCCAACAAATCCAACAGAATAAACCATCAACGTTCCATTTTACATAGCGCGCCGATACTTATCTTCCAGAAAGAAGAAAAACGTGATCAACCTGATTACGCGTATCTCAGTTGTGGGCATAGCGGCAATTACCGCAGCGTTGATCATTTTGCTTTCTGCGTTCAATGGAATAGAAAAGATGATTGAGGAATTGTACTCGGAGTACGATACCGATATCACCATTCGGCCTGAAGTGGGGAAAACATTCAATGAACGACAAATTGATATGGAAAAACTCCTGGCAGTTGAAGGGGTGATTAATCATACGCGAGCTATAGAAGAAGTAGTCATACTCAGACATGTGAAAAAGTGGGTGAATGCTAAGATGATCGGGGTTGATTCGTCCTTTTTGGAGATCACGAACATGTCTGGCCATATGATAGACGGGGACGCGATTGTGAAAAGGGATACTGCGCTTGAGGTAATTCCTATCATTGATGAGGAGTTGGATATAGAGATGATTGATACCGTAATGAATATTTCGAACTATGGAATAATCGGTGCTGGTCTTCTTGATAAGTTGGGTGGGTTCATTCCGGAAAATGTCGGAGAAGAAACGATCATTTGCTACGTTCCAAAGCGCAAGATTAAAATAGGTTTTGGTAAAAATCCGTTCAGAACGAACTCCATCAATGTTTCTGGTCGAATGAATTTCAATCGTGAGGTGAACTCTGAAAACTTCGTCGTGCCGATTGACTTTGCCAAAGACTTAATGTTGTATGACGATCATATCTCAGCCATTTATGTTGATGTCGACCCGAAGTATGACAACGAAACAGTTCGTGATGAGATCAAGGAAATTATCGGCTCTAGTTTTGTGGTGAAGACGAACTTCGAGAAAAACGAACTGATCTACAAAACCAGTCGTTCAGAAAAGTTGATCGTTTTATTCATTTTACTTTTCATTTTCATTTTGGCGGCGTTCAATCTTGTTGCATCGCTTACGATGTTATTTGTTGAGAAGCTGGATAACATTAAAACCATGCAGAGCTACGGAGCCAATAGAAAATTCATTTTTAATATTTTCTTCTTTGAAGGTTTGTTGATCGCGGGGAAAGGGATTCTGTTCGGAGTGCTTTTTGGTTATTTGATTTGCTACTTACAAATACAATTCTCGCTGTTAACCATGCCGAATTCTGGCGGCGAAGCCTTTCCAATCGCTATTTCTTGGGTGGATGGAATATTTATTATTTCCATGGTGACTATACTGAGCGTTTTGTTTAGTTATTTCCCAGTGAAATATTTGATCTACAAGAATATTAAATAGTTTGAAACGTGTAAATTAAGTTTCTTTCAAACATGCTTAAACAAAAAAACGATTCTGCCTCCCGCTTTCGATCCAGAGAATTTCAGGTGATTCTTTTCTTGTTTTTCGCCCTTTGGAGTTATGTAATTGTTCGCGCTTTTTTAGTGTTCTATAATTTTGATGAAATCTTCACGAAATGGAATTATGTGATCGATTGGAACGCTCTCCCGCACAGTGGAACCATTGACGCAAATAATCATTTCCTGATGAGTTTTTTGGGAGGTCTGTTCATCAGATTGTTTCAATCAGAAGAAATGTTTATTGTTCGATTGGGAAGTGTGCTGGCATTTCCAATTTACTTTTGGTCCGTTTATAGATTGAAAAATTTCTTCACGCATGAATGGAATTTTTATGCGTGTTTAATTGCGTTTACTACAGCTTGTTTTCTGCTTGAGTTTTTCTCTATGGCCCGCGGATATGGGTTGTCAATGGCATTTTTGCTATTTGCACTTCAGCAAACAATGCACTATTTCAAGAATAATCAAAAACGGGCATTTTATTGGGCGCTTTTCGGGTGGCTGATGACAATGTCTGCAAGTTTGACGATACTTCCGATGGTTGCGGTCGCCATAATACATTTGTCAGTTTGTGTGGTTAAACGGAAATTTTACTTGGGGCTTTTGTGGATAGCGATTCTTTGTGTTCCACTCTGGTATTACATCGATTACTCGTTTGTTCTGAAGGATCTTGGAAAGTTCTATTACGGAGGCACTCACGGGTTTTTTGAATCAACGGTGCATTCGCTCACATGGTTTCTCTGGAAAATCACCAATGTTTGGGTAGATATCGTGGTGTTTATTGCAGGCAGTTTTATTTTTTCGCTGAGTATATGGCGATTCTTGAAAAAAAGAGACTTTTTTGACGCGAAGTTGGTTTTTACCATCTTTCTTTTCGCTTCGGTAGGGAGTATTTTGGCGCAACATTGGATACTCGATGTGAATTATCCTACAGATAGAACTGCGATTACCTTGATCGCGTTCTTTTTTGGAGGATTGTTTTTTGCACTGGATGAGGTGCGCTTTGGCAAATGGATTGGAATCAGTACAATTGGATGTTCGTTGATTCTTTTCTTCTTTTCAGCCAATTTCTCGCATTCCAAGCTTTTCATCTACGAGCATCTGGATCATGAATTGGTAGAGATTATTCCTACAGATGTTAAAGGTACACCTCCCACAACCGCTGGAAGGTCGAACTTAGAAAACGAACTGAATAGATCATTGGATCTTCCATTTCGCGCATTTCAAGAGATTAATCAAACCTATGATACCTTGACGGATTATGCCATTTTGTTCGCAGACACTAGGCCAGATCTCATGAAGATGTACGACATAGTTCATACAGATGAGATATCCAGCAAGTCCTTGTTGAAACGGAAACGGTTTTTGAACAGAAACAAGACCTTTGAAAATTCAACTACTTTGCGTGACTCATCTGAGTTTCATACGATGTTAAAACAGGATTTAGAAGGTCCAGTTCTTTTGAGGTTAACGGGTCATTTGGGAGAAATAGCCAAAGAAAATGACGTGTTGATTGTTTTTACATCAGAAGATTCTCTCACTAAACAAATTCATACATGGGAGAGTTTTTCTTTGATCGAAAATACGAAAGAAGAAAATGGGATATTTAAGTTCGATTTTTCCTATGCGATGAACGCCCTTGAGGGAGCGAATTCGTTTGCCACTTATTTATGGCATAAAAACCCGTGCGAAATTCAAGGTGAAATAAAAGTGCAGGTATATCGCCTGGAAGAATGAGCCGTCAGGTACAATTCTTTAGAAAAATGTTTCCTTGATCTAAGTTCACTTCAATTCCCGACCCATTACGTTACTATTCCTCCTCCCGTTTGATGATTTTATGTGAATGAACTCCAGATGAGTCAAAAACACGAACAGTATACACGCCACTTTCGCCTGGAATGTTGAGCGAAATGTTTTGAGTGTTATAGAGTGTCTTATTATGAACAATCTGTCCAAGAAGATTGCTTACTTCAATTCTGACAGATGACTCCATGGCATCGTAACTCAGCGTGATTTCGCCTGTTGTTGGATTCGGATAAATCGTAAAATTGAGATGGTCGAACTCCGTTAAGCCAATGACAGATACGACGGTACATGCGGAAGTGTCTGTACAACCGTTTTCAGTAATGATCACGGCGTATTCTCCGTTAGATGTTGGAGAAAAACTTGCGTTAGTTGCACCAGGCACAATTGCATTTCCATTTAAACAATCGATCCATTGATAAGTATCTGCGTTGAGATTATTGGCGCTAATTGTTACATCATT
>JBGCDF010000111.1:0-11194 GCA_045105095.1 Crocinitomicaceae bacterium
GGGTGACTGATCACCACTTTCAATTCATCTGCTTTGTTGTATGCTTCGTCACATGGAGCTTTGAATTTCTTTGGAGAGAAACAATACCAGTTAATGTCGCCTTTCAATTCGTAGCATCCAGATGTTTCGATTGCCGTTTCAATGTCATTTTCGTGCAACATGTTAATCAACCTGGTTAAATCATACATGGCTGGTTCGCCGCCAGTGATAACGCAAAAATCTGCTTTGGATACTAAAACTTCCTCAACAATTTTTTCGAGACTCATCATAGGATGAATTTCTGCATCCCAACTTTCCTTGACATCGCACCAAACACAACCCACGTCACAACCTGCGATTCTTACAAAGTAAGCCGCACGTCCGCTGTATCTACCTTCCCCCTGGATAGTGTAGAAGTGCTCCATAATTGGCAGTTCAATAGAACTATCCACTTTTGATTGATTCATCGAAGCTAAAGTCATTAAAGTAAAGATAGATTAAATCCGAAAATGGAGTTAAAATTATTTGTCTTTTCAAAAACTTGTCTCTTTCTAGAGGGGTTCAACTTCATCCAGTTCATTGATACGAAGTTCAATTTCCCCTTTTTTATTCAACGAAAAGTTGCGTTTGAATTTGACTCCTTCGATCCATTGGTCCTCGGCAAAAGAGCTTTTTTCGATGATGTTTTGAGAGAAGGTTTCATCGAAAGCCTCAACCATAACGATCAATTCAGCTCTGCGTTCACGAATTTGTGTAACATTTAGTCGATAGAAAGGAGAGCCTTGGTCGATCTTATGCACAATTGTCCACGTTAAGGGAAAGAACTGAATATAGTCGAGCTCCAGTTCAATTTGATGATAGGCTCTTTTCTCATCTTCACTGTCAATTGCAAGTGTGCATTTAACACCAGCCTTGAGTAAGACAGAGTTTCGCTTATTGACCATTTTAAACATGACGGCTTTCCCCCCTTCAAATTCGGTGAGAATCGCATTTCTTGCAAAGGCAATTTTACTCGATGGTTTAGAGAAACGTCCGTAGAGAAGTCCTGTGATAAGAGCAAAATAGATAAGCCCAAGAAACGCCTCAAACGTAGAAATAATTCCCGCTATGGCTCCTACTGGGGCAAGAAATCCATATCCTACCGTTGTAAAGGTTTGCACGGAAAAGAAAAAGGCGTTCAAGAAATGATTCGATTTAGGATTAATCCCAGAAATGTCTTCAACACCACCTATCATGTAAAGCGCTGCGAAAAGAACATTGATCAATAAGTAAGTTGAAATCGATAAAAGGAAAAACTTTGCCCAGCTGATCTCAATGAGGAATTTATACAAGTCGCGGAAAGTATGCATTCCGCCAGCGCGGTTTATGTTGTAGCTTCCGTCCTCGTTAATCATTCGGGAGACGGACTCGTGTTTGGAGCCTAAACCAGGATCTTTTACTTTACTCATAGGGCAAAGGTACGAAGTCGTCGCTACTAATTAGCACTAATGGAATTCCATTTGTTTTTTAGGCGTCTGTGCTCAAGAGTAAAGCTCGATAGTTTCTTATGAGCCTTTTTTAAGTGTCTTTCGCTAGAGCTATTCGCAATAGTGTGAAAAGATTCTTTGATCAGTTGAAGAATATTAGAGCCAATAAGGATCTCTGAAGTCTGAGGGTCGATATGATAGCTCTGGTAAACCGTGATGATTTTTTGCTTGTTTTGAATGTCCTTCGGTGTTGGGGTATCTATGCGTTGAAGCTCGTCCAAAATGGGGAGGAGACGAGAACTGAGATCAATGAAGTGTTTTAAAACAAGTAGTGCTTCGTTCACATTATGAATGTCTCTTAGTGATATGTGTACAGATTGTCGCATTCATTTCTAAGACGATAGAGATCCTCCCAACGTTGGTAAAATTTACCCACGACTGTTTAAAACATGCCTTTTATTGAGCAAACGTTAATTTTTCTCGAAGAAACGGTTTTTCGGTATATTTGTAATAACCTTAATATATAGTACATGAAGAGAATTTTACTTTTATCATTGTCCACTGTTTTGACAGGAGCTGTATTTGCTCAAGGTCAAATCGGTAACTCAGACATGGAAAACTGGGAAGCAGTTGCAGGAAGCGATGAAGAGCCAGTTAACTGGAGCAGTTTCTTGACAGCTCAGGGATCATTGATTTCGTTTGCAGCCAATCAAATTGAGGAGTCGTCAGAGGTTCGCCCAGGAACGACAGGAACTAAAAGTGCAAGAATTTGGACTCGAGATGCTGGATTTAATGTCAAGGCAAACGGGAACATGACATGCGGTCGAATCAATATGGGATCGATTTCTGCAAGCAGTCCGGATAATCACAACATTTCATTGACTTCAGACCCTGATTTTTCAGAAGCGTTAACGGATACACCTGATTCAATTGTTTTCTGGGTGAAATATAATGCAGATGATAGCGGGAGCGAGGCACGTATGAAAGCTACTCTTCATGATGATTTTGATTATACTGATCCTGAAACGGGAACTTCAGCAGATCACATTGTAGCAACAGCAGAATTGAATTATTCACCTACAAATGACACGTGGGTAAGAAAGTCGGTTCCGTTCAACTATTCTGGTCCAGCTACAGTGAACACATACATTTTGGTGACTTTCGCATCGAATGCTATCCCAGGTGGAGGTGATGTAGATGATGAAGTATTCATCGACGATGTTGAATTAATTTACAACGACGCAAATACTGGGGAGATTCCTGCTAACGATATTTTAGTAGCGATGGACAACGATTTGAATATGATCAACGTTTTGACTGATTCAAACTTGGAAGGTGAGTACACCATTTACAACACTGCAGGACAGCTTGTTCAGTCAGGAGATGTTGCAAGTTCAATTCCGTTCGAAGAAAGAACAGGAATTTACTTCTTCCACATCAATACAGCTGCTGGAAGCTACAAATTCGAGATTTACAAGAAGTAAAATAATACTATTTTTAGAAGCTGATTCTGTCCCTAGCGGATGAATCAGCTTTTTTTATGCCTATGAAGACATTACTACTGGTACTTGGTGGATTGCTTTGCTCAATGGGGCTTTGGAGTCAAACGGAAGGAACGATTAAGGGTGTTGTGAAAGACGACAAAGGAAATCCTGTCATAGACGCCGCAGTGATTTACAAGAAAGATATCACACGTGGTGCATTGGCCGACGAAAATGGATTTTATGAAATGACCGTTCCGGCAGGAGAGGCCCTGCTGCTTTGCAGATACTCAGGGATGATTCCTGACACTATTACAGTAGTCGTGGTAGCTGGAGAGACATTAACCAAAGACATTGTTCTAATGCCAATCGTAACGGAGATCGAAGGTGTAGATGTCAAAGTAGGTAAGTTCGATAAGCCATTGGAAGATCAGACGGTTTCAATGGAGATCATTCGACCTGAAATGATTGAAAACAAGAATACGCGAAGTATCGAAACGGCTTTGGATCAAACGCCAGGATTGAACATTTTGGATGGTGAGCCTCAAATTCGTGGCGGAAGCGGATTCACTTTTGGTGTCGGATCAAAAGTAGCAGTAATTGTTGATGATATGCCAATGCTCTCAGGAGATGCAGGTCGTCCTGAATGGGGATTTATTCCAGTAGAAAATATTCATCAAATTGAAGTAATAAAAGGAGCTTCGTCAGTACTGTCGGGAAGTTCTGCGCTATCGGGAGCGATACACATTCGCACTGCTTATCCAGGGTTGAAGCCAAAAACGAAAGTAAACGTATATACAGGATTGTACTCCAAGCCGAGTGTTGAAGGTGCAGATTGGTGGACCGGGACTCCGCTCATTTCAGGTGCCAATTTCTTGCATTCCAGAAGAGTGGGAAACCTCGATGTGGTATTGGGTGCGAATGTAAACTATGATCACGGATACATCGGACCTCCAGTTACGGATTCACTAGTTGAAGCAGATACGATTTCCAATTTCACGGAAAGCCAGATGGCGAAGAAACGAGCTAGATTCAATTTCAACCTTCGTTATAGAGCCAAGAAATATAAAGGATTGAGCTACGGGCTAAATGGAAATGTGATGGTGGCACAATCGAATTTAGCCTTTGCTTGGTTGAATGATTCATCAGGACTGTATAGAGCGTATCCAGGAGCAGTTTTCCTTCAAAATCAGTTCATCTTCAACTTAGATCCATATTTGAATTTCTTCACTGATACGGATGGGAAGCACCATCTCAGAATGCGCGTGATGCACACGGATAATGAGATGACCGCGAATCAATCCAATCGTTCGACAACGCTTTACGGAGATTACATGTTCAAGAAATCGTATACAAGTCTGAAAGGATTCGATTTCATAGGAGGATTAACGAGTACTTACACAAGTTCATTCGCGAACTTGTACGCAGGAGGCGGAAGCCCCAATAATGATATTCTAAACATTTCGGCGTATTCTCAAATTGAAAAGAAATTCCAAAAAACACTGAATCTTTCTCTAGGAGGCAGATTAGAGTATTTCCAGTTGAATGATACGATTACAGCAATTAAGCCAGTTTTCAGAGCGGGTGCAAGTTTTAAATTGTATCAAGCCACTTTCCTAAGAGCGTCCTACGGTCAGGGATACCGTTTCCCAACAATTACGGAACGTTTCATTCGAACGGGAGTAGGAAACTTTGGTGTGTTCCCAAATCCAGATGTACTTCCCGAAAGCAGTTGGAATGCTGAAGTTGGAATCAAGCAGGGAATTAAGTTTGGTAAAATCATGGGGTACTTCGACGTCGCCGCTTTCTGGCAGGAGTATGAAAATACGATTGAGTACTTATTCGGTTTCTGGGGAGATCCTGCGGTAGATCCAAATCAATTATTCGGATTCAAGTTTGTAAATACAGGGAATTCTCGCGTCCTTGGATTGGACGTGTCATTTTCAGGGAAAGCAAAGTTGGGAGATCATGTGGATATGACCTTCATGACTGGATATAACTACATCGTTCCGAAAACACTGAACCCAGATTATATCTACGCAATTGATGAATTAGATCGACCATACAGCTACAATTCGACTTCGCTCGATTCGACTTCGCAGATTTTGAAGTACCGTTTCTTACACAACGTGAAGGCAGATTTTGAATTCACGGTAAAAAGTCGATTCTCTTTTGGTTTTAGTGTGAAGTACTTCAGTAAAATCATCAACATGGATGGTGTAATTGAAGAGTTCGAAATTGCTACGGTAGGACCGTTCGTTCAAAATATTCGATACCTCGATTATTTCGCGGATCACCGTTTTGGAAACTGGATCTTCGATGCGCGTATTTCATACAATATCAATGAATATCATAAAATTGCGGTCATTAGTTCTAATATCACGAATCGATCATATTCGTTGAGACCTCTAAAAATAGAACCTCCGCGAACAATCATGCTTCAATACACCTACAAACTAGATCGAAATTAGGAGGATTCGAAAAGTCACTGTATCTTTGCGGCGGCTTGAGGTATTCGTCTTCGGATGAATTTAAAAAGGAATCTGGTGTAAATCCAGAACTGTATCTGCAGCTGTAAGCGTTTCACGCTGAAATTACAATGCCACTGATCGTTCTCCAACGATTGGGAAGGCAATTTCAGTTTGACGTGAGTCAGAATACTTGCCAAAGTCACATATGTATTGAAGACTTCAGATTAAAGTCCGACATAGGTGTTCGCTTGTTTACTTTGGCGCGTCTTTTCGTTTTAACTGATCTTCTTCATTTAATAAATTATTATAAATAATAGTATTATGAAGAAAATCTACACATTGGTAGCAGCGGTAGCAGTCGCTGGAACAATTACTGCACAAACGACAATCGATTTTGAAAATCACCCACTTTCTGGTCCGGAAACGCACGACAATGGAAATGACGGTGTTGGAGCGTTTGACTTTGGTGGTGTAACATTCGATTACAGTTTTAATCAAGCCGGTAACTACTTCAGTGGTTTCGCTATCTCGAATGAAACAGATGTTACAACTGCAGGTTACTTGAATCAGTACAGTGCTTATACAGGTGAAGGAGCAAACGGATCATCTAACTTTGCGATTTTTTACAGTTTTTCTGGGAATGGGATCAACACGAATGTTCCAAACGTAAGAGTCGAGAGTTTTGAGTTGACAAATACGACATACGCATACTTGTCGATGAGAGATGGAGATGGTTATGGAAAGGAATTCGGTACACTTTACGCAGCGGGAGATTCTATCCCAGATGGAACAAACGGTGAAGACTTTTTCTATGTGAGAATTTACGGTCACAACTTTGATCAGACGGAAGTAGATTCGATTGATTTTTATTTAGCGGATTATCGTTTTGCTGACAGTACGCAAGATTACATCATAGATGATTGGAATACAATTGACTTAACAGGCTTTGCTTTCGATGTGACCTCTGTAACGTTTGATTTCTTCTCTTCTGATGTAAATTCATTCGGAATTAAGACTCCAGCTTACATCGCAATTGATGATGTGAAACTTGAAATATCTGGAGGGGTAACTCAATTGGCACAAGACTATTCAGCGTATCCAAATCCCGTTCAGAATGTATTAACGATTAAAGGAGGACAGGGTCAGATTCGTATTACGAATACTCTTGGTCAAGTTGTTCTTGAATTGGATCACAATGAAGTGAGTGAGATTGATGCGAGTAAGTTCAACTCTGGAGCATATTTCATCACACTAATTGATGATTTCGGAATTAGAACAAAACAATTCATTAAATAAAATGGAATAGGGGATGTGTTTGCATCCCCTTTTTTATGCGTACAATAGTTTTCATATCGATTCTTTTTTGTTCTTGGGCATACGGACAGGACACTACTGATACCAGTGTTGATAAATTACCGATTCAGAATTTGACATCCATTAAGGTGATTCAGAAAATAGAGATTCGTAGGCAAATTCCAAGGTACTCCATTCTGACGCCCAATCAGATTCAGGAAATGCAGGCCGATGACGTAGGAGAAATCCTTCAGAAAGTGGAAGGAGTAAATTTGAAATCATACGGTGGTCTGGGAGGACTGAAAACAATTTCTGTACGTAGTTTAGGAAGTCAGCATTCGGCTGTTGCTGTAGACGGCTTCGCAGTTCAAAATAGTCAAACGGGTCAGGTGAACTTGGCACAGCTGCAAACGAACAATCTGGAGTATGTAATGACCGGAGTTGGCGAATACGCAGGATATCTAATTCCTGTCTCTTCTCAGATCTCTGGAAATAATGTTTCCATTCTAACCTTTGAGATGAGTCCAATTGCTTATGATGATAGTCTGCAAATCAGAGCCAATACCAGAGTTGGATCTTTCGGTCAATTAAGTGGGTACGGAGCAGCAAAGATTCGAATTAAGAAAGGCTTCGTTAGTGGATTCGGAAACTATCGAATTGCGAATGGGCAATATCCTTATCAGGTTTCAAATGGCTCGAGTACAGATGAATTTAACAGAGATAACAACGACTATCAAGATCATTATTTTGGTGGAGTCGCAGGATATAGCTTTAATCAAACAACTCACGGCCGAATTTCTTACCGCCGATCTAAGATTGATCAAGGTCTCCCAGGAGCGGTAATCCTTTACAATAGTACAGCTGATGAACGATTGACAACTGGTGATCAAGCGCTAACAGCAGATCTAAGATTTCAACTTGGACAGTATTGTTACGCACGAGCATACGCAAATGGTAACGTAAATACGATGCGCTATCTCGATCCAACGTATTTCAATAATGCAGGGATGATTGATGTTACTTATCTTAATCGTAACCTGAATGCAGGAATTGTTAGTCAGGGATATTTTTCAAAAAATGGACTTTCGGACTACGAAAAAGGATATTACTTTGGAGTTGAAGGAGGAGTGAGTGATTTGCACAGTTCAGATAGCTTATTCTCAAACCCGCTTCGCCAGCAGGTTTCTGCTATTCTAGGGACACGAATCAGTATATGGAAAATCAAGTTTAGAGGACATATTTCGGCACAGTTTGTAAATGAGTCAAATGTTGATGATACTGGAGGAAAAGACATTTTGGGAGTGAATCCATATATCTCCGTTGAGACAAAAGAATCTGAGCGTAATTATGCAAGACATCGCGCATGGTATCGAAATTCACTGCGTGTTCCAAGTTTCAATGAACTGTACTACAACAATATTGGGAATAATCAACTCGATCCCGAAAAAGCGAACCAATTCGGGTATAATTTTTCTATGATTCCAATAGATAAAGCTGGAAAATTGATTTCTATTCGAGCAGCGGGATATTTCAATCGTATTACGGATAAAATTGTAGCTATTCCTACGCAGAATTTGTTTATTTGGTCGATCCAGAACGTTGGAATCGTGCATGCGTATGGAGCAGAGATGGGAGCTAATCTCAACTGGTCATTGGGAAAAGAAAAGAAGCTGGTTCTATCCACATTGGTGAATTACTCTTTTCAGCGTTCAATTGACATGACTGACGAAAACGACGCTACATACAGACATCAAATTGCCTATATCCCGATGCATACTGGGAATGTCGATGTCTCACTAAAGGGAAAGAGAATAGGAGCGAAGGTTACCAATTATTTGATCTCCAAACGCTATTCCTTAAATCAGAATATTGTGGCGAATGAAATAGATGGATTCGCCATTACGGACTTCAGTTTGTTTTATACACTCAAGGTGAATAAGAAGCAAACGATTCGAATTCAATGTCAGGTGAAAAATGCATTCAATAGATCGTATTCGTATATTCGTTCTTTCATAATGCCTGGTAGAAATTATTTAATATCAATCAATTATGCGTTTAATTAGTTATTTCGTAGTTGTATCTCTGCTATTGGTTTCCTGTAAAAAGGATGATCCAACGGTAGAAGATAATATTGCCCTGAAAGATGGGATGATGGTCATGTGTGAGGGTTTGTTTCAGCAGAACAATTCTTCCCTATCCTTCGTGAACTTCAACAATGATCAGTCAATTAACAATTTCTTCTTAGCAACATCAGATAGAGCGCTAGGGGATACGGGAAATGATTTTCAGCGCTACGGAGGGAAGGTTTATGCGATCATGAATGGTTCAAGCACGGTTGAAGTAATCTCTGGAATCACAGGAGTTTCAATTAAACAAATTCCGATGGTCGATGGAGGCGTAGCCAAGCAGCCGCGGTCGGTAACGTTTTACCAAGATAAAATTTTGGTTTCCTGTTACGACGGATTTGTAGATGTTATTGATACAACTTCGCTGGAAGTTGAACAGCGCATTCAGGTTGGCAGTAATCCAGAAGGGTTAGCAGTTTCCAACGATATGTTATTTGTTGCCAATTCGGGAGGATTGAATTTTCCGAATGTGGATTCTACCGTATCAGTGATTAATCTATCGACGTATGTTGAAGAATTGAAGATTACTGTAGGAAAGAATCCAATAGGAGTAGAGGTCGATACAGAAGGCGATATCTATGTGATTACACGAGGAGATTACGCTACTATTCCTTCGCGTTTGAATAGGATAAATCCAACTTCATACGCCGTTACTCAGTTTCCATTTGATGCCTCAAGCATTCACCCTATGACAGATAATTTCTTCTTGGTTGGATACTCTGATTTTAGTACAGGAGATAATCAGGTTGGACTTTTCAATACATCGGGAGACGTAATGACAAATGCTACTTTTCTCGATATGAGCGCTATTCAAACATTGTACGGAATCACGTACCATCCCGTTTTGGATAAGATCTTTCTCTCAGATGCAAAGGATTTTACAGCAACTGGAACGATCTTTGAATTTTCGGGCTCAGGTATATTCGAGAACAGCTACGATGTAGGTTTGAATCCTTCTAAAGTCATATTCTATGACTGATTTTCTGTCAGATGATTTTTGGAATCAACGTTATGTTGATGGAACTACCGGCTGGGATCTAGGTGAAATTTCTCCTCCCATTAAGGCTTATGTTGATCAGTTAGAGAATAAAAACCTTCGAATTTTAGTGCCCGGTGCGGGTAATGCTCACGAAGTTTCGTATCTCTACGAACAAGGTTTTACGAATGTACATGTCTTAGATTTCGCCCCATTAGCGATCCAGGGATTTTTAAAGAAACATCCGAATTTTCCAGCCGATCAGGCCCATGTGGCGAATTTCTTCGAATTTGAAGGTTCGTTTGATTTGATCATCGAGCAGACACTTTTTTGCGCCATTGATCCAAGTCTTCGTTCCGATTACGCTCGGAAAGCAGCTTCTTTGTTGGTAGATGGAGGAAAACTTGTTGGCCTGTTGTTTAATCGTAAGTTTGATGGAGGCCCACCATTTGGAGGATCAAAAGAAGAATACTTAGAGCGTTTTACTGCGCATTTCTCAGATATAGTTATGGATGAATGCTATAATTCAATTCAGCCTAGGCAAGGAAATGAATTATTCATTCGTTTGACGAAGTGATTATCTTCCTCCTTTCTGCTTATAGCGCTTACCTCCTTTGTGAATCCACTTGTTCTTACGTCGCTTGAAGTTTTTATTGGAGTTATTCTTTCCTCCTTTTGTCCGCAGAACAAGCCCTGCAGAATGATGCAAGTAGTTTTCAGGGATATCCCAGAATCCTGGATAAACACCTAGTTTTGCTGTACTATTAAAGCGTATTCCGAATCCTCGATAGATCCAGAAATTGACGCCCCCTCCAATATTAACTGTAGGAGTATGAGTCGCAGCCCCTTGTTGACGGTAAGTATATCCTACTCCTGCAACCAAGTATGGATCGAACCATTTCGCACGTGGAGCATATAGTTGAGAAAAACTATATTTTGCGTTCACATCAAAACAGAAAAAAGTTCCCTCAAAATTGGTAGAATCATTAATGAGCTTCCCCAATTTGTAGTTAGAATATGTCGCACCGAATTCCATGCTCCATCCATAGCGGAAATAACGGTCTACGCTCAATGTCGATGGATAGGGGAGTAAATTCCAAGAGTTGTTAACATCGAAGACTCTGCCAAATTTATCACCATTGTCGTCAATTGCCGACCAACTTAAACCAAACATCCATTTGTAAGGTTTATAATTTCCAACTGTCTTGTAAGGTTGAGCACTAGCGGTCTGTGCCACCAAAACGAAGGTTAAAATCGTAAGGAATTGTTTCATGTTTCTGACAATACACCAAATATAAGCGAAAAAGCACTAAATAGTCACAATTAATGGCCAAATGGAGTCTTTTCTCCTGCTAATATGCGCACATTTAATGTATTAACTTCAGGCGGAATAGGGCAAGAG
>JBGCDF010000112.1:0-2614 GCA_045105095.1 Crocinitomicaceae bacterium
GTTCGTGTATACGTCGGTATCCAGAATATTCAAGCGAATAACGCATTTATGACCGCTTCGCATGTTTATGTTGTTCCTCAAATCAAATATGCTAATATTCGGAGGGTGGGTGAACTTACCTATAAGGATGTATATTTCAAAGAGAATGGTAATGATGAGTTGTATGTTCTCGATTTGACTACGCCATGTCCCAATGCCTGCGGAACGAATGAGAGCATTTTAAACTGGGCAAGGCGCAGTTGTTTTGAATAATGAAACGAGATAATTATTTTGATGATACTCAGTTATTATATACTTATTCTGGCGAATATTCCGATCCTATTCGCAGGGTTGCTAGCTGTTGTATACTACAAAAGATTGTCAAAGGAACTTCGAATTTTTTCGTGGTTCCTTTTACTGTCTTGCTTAATCCAAATTCCCTCAGTTATCCTTTTTCTATTCTGGCTCAATAATATGCCCCTTTTACATTTTTATACACTACTCGGTGGGGTACTCTTGATTCTATTCTATCGACAATTGCTTGATCCATATATCTCAAAGAGATCATTGAATTTATTGATCTCTATTTATGTTGCCTTTTCAGTTATCAATTCTCTTTTCTGGGAGAGTATTTTCGCATTTAACACAAACGCTTTAGCGATTCAGGCTATAATCCTATCTTGTTTGTCGATCAGTTACTTTAGCATTTCACTAATTACGATTGGTGAAAAACCAAAAAATAGCTCCGCAATTAATTGGATCAACTCCGGAATTTTCATCTTTTTCATTTCAAATCTATTACTCTACTACTTTGGAGAGTTGTTAATGAATAAGGTATTGAAAGGTGGTCCGTTTCGTGAAATTTGGATGATCCACTCATTGATTACCTTTGTATCATATATCTGCTATTCAATTGGTTTATGGAAAACAGCGAAACACTCCACTTAATACCCACACTTGTACCTTTCGTCTTGGTCATTTTCGTGATCGCTTTAGGGGTAGTTTTGCTGAATATACAATTCCGTAAAAATCTTTTTAAGAAACAACTGGAGCAAGAGGAATTGAAGCGGATGCATCAGAAAAAAATACTCAAGAATACTGTTGAAATTCAAGAAGAGGAACGAAGACGAATCGCTCAGGATTTACATGATGAATTAGGAGCAGTTCTATCCATTTGTAAAATGCGTTTGACAAGTTTAGAAAAGAATTATACTGGAAATGTTAGCGAACTTTTGGACTTGAAAGCGTATCTGGATGCGGCTCTGAAAAGTACTAGACGAATCAGTCGTGAACTAATGCCAGTGCAGTTGGAGCAATTGGGACTGAAAAAGTCACTCTTATCTTTTGCGCATTTCGCTGGTGAATCATCAGAAATTGAGATTAATACTGAAATTGAAATAAGTTCTGTCGAATTGCCGCCATCATTGCAGTTAGGTATTTATAGAATCTACGCTGAGCTCGTTAATAACAGTATGAAGTACGCGAATGCATCAAGTGTTACAGCTCGAATTGATGTATCCAATGAAAGTATCGTCTTGATGCATGAGGATGATGGCCAGGGGATCGATTTCGAACAGTTTGAATCAGGACTTGGAATGATGAGTATTAACAATCGAATTGAATATTTGGGAGGCAATTGGAAATACGGTAACAAGCCAGAAGGTGGTTTTTATGCGGAAATCATTGTACCTTTTTGAAACTAACTGCTGTAACACTGTGAAATCATGGAGCAAATCAAAGTTGGTCTGATTGAAGATCAAAAACTATTTAGAGAAGGAATAAAAGTGCTGATCAACTCAGATAGTGAGTTGAACGTCATGTTCGAATCTCCAGATGGCTTTAGTGTTCTAGACCGTCTAAAAGAAACCTCTGCGGTTCCAGATGTAATGCTCATCGATTTAAACCTACCTCGGAAGGAAAGAAGAAATTTTGACGGTTGGCGAGTATTGTCGCTTCTCAATGAAAATTACCCTGAGATGCGAAAATTAATCCTTTCTGTTAGTAACGACCCTTATGTGATTTCTAAGATTATCGGGGAAGAAGGTGCTCATGGTTATCTAACCAAAGACGTGGAGCCAGAAGAAGTCATTGGAGGCATTAAAAGTGCTCACAGAAATGGTTCGTATATCGATGAAAGGGCATTATTGGCTATTCAAAGTAAAATACGTGGTGTTCTGAATGTTCCCAGAGGATCGCAATATGAGGATTTAAGTCTGAATTTACTGACCAAACGTGAAATCGAAGTAGTTCAGCATGTAGCGAAAGGCCTAACGACATCTGAAATATCCGAGACCTTATTTATCAGTGAAAAAACAGTTAATGGTCATAGAAATAATATTCTCCAAAAAACTGGTTGTAGAAATGCTGCGGGCTTAGTTATGTACGCGGTAAAACATGGAATAGTGGAAATTGAGTAATCATGCAATTTTTTAAGAATCGTACGTAGGTGCTTAAACAATTTCTAAATTTTGTAAGTCATCGATTTAGCTAGTAGAGATATCAACGCGAGCGACGGAGATTGCAACCTAATATCTTCGAATTTATAACTGTATTTGCTCGAATTTTCGAACTTATTCTAATCCATTTATCAGATCAACTTCCTCCATCAAAAAGTTAGAACTTTCGACCATAGGGG
>JBGCDF010000113.1:0-12959 GCA_045105095.1 Crocinitomicaceae bacterium
GTGGTGTTGAAATAAGATCAAATGGATTCGTTTGGAAGGGCGGTGGCGGATGCAGATACTGTGATAAAGACAATCAGGATTAATCTGCGCACTTTACAGATTGTCTTTCATAACTTTTAAAAATTATGAAAGACAAAATCATTCAAGAAGAGACTACCGAAAAAAGGGAGTCTCTTTTTTTGTGAAAAATTTATAAAACGCAGGTGCAACCGTATTTATAGGCATTGCATGAATTTTTCCCCTTTAAGGTGAAATCGTTAAAAACATATACGGTGGGGGTAAATTTATTGTGCGACTCAGCTTAAATTTAGTATCAAAATAAATTATTATGAAAAAAGTAACAGCAAAGAAAAAAGGATTGCAAGCGTTTGCAGCAATCAGTGTAAAAGAAATGACTAACGTAAAAGGTGGTGTTGAAATAAGATCTAATGGGTTCGTTTGGAAAGGCGGTGGCGGATGCAGATACTGTTATAAAGACAATCAGGATTAATCTGAGCACTTTACAGATTGACCTTCATAATTTTTAAAAGTTATGAAAGACAAAATAATTCAAGAAGAGACTATCGAAAAAAGGTAGTCTCTTTTTTTGTGAAAAATTTATAAAACGCAGGTACAACCGTATTTATGAGTATTGCCCCTTTTAAGTTGAAATCGTTAAAAACACCTGCGGCGGGTGTAAATTTATTGCGGGACTGAGCTTAAATTTAGTATCAAAATAAATTATCATGAAAAAAGTTACAGCAAAGAAAAAAGGATTGCAAGCGTTTGTAGCAATCAGTGTAAAAGAAATGAGTAACGTAAAAGGAGGCAGCTTAACCTTAGGTCCAGCAGGGTTTAACTGGACAAGTAATAGCACATGCTATTACTGTAATCCTTGATTATCAGTAATAATCTGTAAATAGTTTAAAATAACTTTTACCGGTTACGTAAAACAAAAGCATCTAAGAAGGGACTATTTTCAAATAGTCCCTTCTTTCTTTTCTATACTATCAGCAACGTTAATTATCGCGTGCTTTGGCAGCAATATACCTTCTGTACTTAATCAGAATCGCTTTAAGAGCTCCAATTATTCACACGTGCATAAATTTTGAAAGAACAAGTTCCTGGAATCAGCAGAAAGGAATCTCTAATTACTGATCATTCCAATGAGGCTAGCAAACTGAGCTATAAGAGCACCTTGCACTGTTAGTTGTTGGGGTTATATCTAGTCCTAATGGAACATAAGACACGAATAAATCAATTCACTCACATAGGTGAATCCTACGAATCAACAGTAATTCCCCCGATATGAGTGGTTAGCTCCTTAGTTTTTTTTGAAATATTGAAGAGAATTTGTAGTAAGCTCTACTAAAAGAAGAAACACGGCAAGTGTCTAATGTATTGCACGCGTTAGGCAAGAGTGTTACTATAAGGGAAATGAAATCAGCAATAAATATTTAACTAAGATACAAAGTCAATTAGTAAGGCTTTTTTTAACGAATGGAAAAACTTCAATTATTACTGGAAAAGAATTTTAGTCTCTGCAATATATCTTTTAATAAAGAGAGGTTACAAACAATTTTACAAAGCGACACCTCTGAGAATGCATATGAAGTTATCACAAACACACTTCAAGCATATCATGTTGAACAACTAATTGTTCAACTCGAACATCCATCGCAGCTAGATGAATTTCCTTTACCTTGTTTCGCGGCAATTAGTACAAAACAGAAAGGGAGTACTTTCGTTTTATTGGAGAATATTATTGATGGTGATGCTATATATTACGACGGTGAAATGCAACGTTTATCTAAAAAAGACTTTGTTGAATCCATTGAATCCGGAATTTTGGTTCTCCAAGAACCAGGTCCAGAAAGTGGAGAATTAACTGGATCTAGCGATGATAAATCCGACAAAACGAGTCGAATAAGACGTCTACTATTCAATCTAACTAGTAGTTGCATTGTAGTGTTGCTATTTTTCCTATCGCTTTATAAGTCATCCTTAGATGGAAATTTGATATTTCTCACGATCAGCTCTTTTTTAGGATTCGTCGTATCGATTTTAATCTATAAAGTACAATTCGAACGAGCGCATTGGGCTCAAAAGATCTGTGGAAGTGGACAAAAGAATGGATGTAATTCTCTTTTAAGCGGAGAATATTCAAGACTATTTGGTATTTCACTGTCGGATATAGGTTTTCTCTATTTCACGTTTTCAGTCTTATTTTTGATCTTTCCATTTATCTCTGTTTACGAGAAAACCCTGTTATTTACCTACGTATCGATTCCAGCACTTTTATTTATCCCTTACAGCTTATTCGTGCAGTATTTTAAGGTGAAATCCTGGTGCCGTTTATGTTTGTTAATTCAACTTAGTTTATTCTTAGGAGGAATATGGTCTCTTCTGTATGGAACATTTGATATCAGATTGTCCGAATCTGGGATTACAGCGATTATGAGTGTCTTTCTAGTGTCAATTATTATTAGTGGCCTGTATAAGTTGCATTTAGAACAAAAGCGAACGATTGAATTTCATAATGTTCGTTTATTAAGCATTCTCAGAAAGAGGGAAGTGTACGAGCTCCTAAATGATCATTCGGCATTAATTCCTGAAGATTGGACAGATCCAGCTGTTTGTATTAGGAATGAAACAGGAACAGATGTTTTTATTGAAATAACGAGTCCATATTGCACTCATTGCCAGGATGCCTATCAAACCCTACGGAAGTTAATGCATAAATCAGACGATTTTAGTGTATTCTTTATCTTTAATGTCTCTCAATCCCCAAATGCTAAGAAGTTGACCCTACTGTGTTACGCATTGGGTCTTTTTCAAGAAGGAGAAAATGAAAAGGCTATGAACGTATTGGATGTACTATACTCAGATCACAAATCTACGCTCACTAAACTATTCGTAAATGAAAAGGCACTTGCAGGATTTGATGAACACGTAAAGACCGGTGAAGAAAGGCTTGCGATAATGAAAGATTGGTGTAAAAAGCATCAGTTACTTCACAAACCAATCATTTATCGTAACGGAAAAAGACTTCCAGCATTTTACGATTTGTCACTATTCAATTTGATACATTAATATTAACTTTCAGTAATAATTAGATCGCGATAGTTCTTGAAGTTTTACCCATTAAAAAATGAATTTAGTTACTTTAGTCTTCACCTTAAATAAATAGGATGCATAGCCACATAAGACAGCTGATTACATTATTAATTTTTTGCTTTCTTTCGTCGTCATACTTTGCACAGGATGATTTGATTGAACTCAAAAAGTCCATAAACGATAAGAAGATTAGTAGTGTCGAAAAGCATTATTTACTCGATAGTTTAGTCGAAATTTACTCTGTTTCACAAATAGATAGTGCAGTTGTTTATGGAGAGAAATTGATTCAGAATGCCGTTTTATGTTCGGATGATAAGTTTTCTTCCAGGGCCTATTCAGTGAATACTTATATAGCTTATTTAAGTGGGAATCACGCAAAAGCATTGGATTTAGCCAACTTGTCAGTTAAGCTAGCAAGAAAAAGGAAAGATTTCGAATTGCTAGCGAGCTGCTATAATCTGCTTGCAGCTATTCATAAAAGGATGGGTAATTTTCCCAAAGCACTGGAATACAATTTAAAGTCACTCAAGATTGCCGAAGAAGAAATAGATGATAAGACGCACCTCGCTGGTTATTTGAACAATACGGCTGTTTTTTACGAGGATATTGGTGAGTTTGTCAAATGCAAAGAATACCTCGTTAGGTCTTTGAAATTAGCAGAAGGGGAGCTAAATAACAAATTAATCTTAGCGCTTGCTCAAGGAAGTTTAGGGAAATACTTGTTGAGAATGGGAGATTTTGATCTTGGGTCTTCTTATTTAGAAATGTCTTTACTCTACTTTGAAGAAACAAAGGACCTAGGAAATGTGTCGGAGATCTTGAATATACTTGGGAAGGAGTATACTCGTCGACGTCAGTTTGCTACTGCTGGCGAGTATTTACTTGAAGCGTTAACTCTTGCTAAGAAACTAAATGATAAAAGCTTAACGGCAAAAGCCTATTTATCCTTAGCGGCTAATGCTATTGAAGAAAAAGAAGAAGGTCAGGTACAGTTTTACCTCAATCAAGCTTGGGAGATGAATCAATTATTGGGCCAAAAGAGAGAGTTAAAAGAATGCAGCAAGTTGTTCTATACGTACTTCAAGCAAAAAGGAGAACACAGTAAAGCACTAGTATACAATGAGTTGTATTTCGTGTACAGCGACAGCCTTTTAAATGATGAGATTCAGGAAGAATTGGATTATGCTCGTATTCAATTTGACATTGAACGAGCCAATTACGCAGATAGTTTGAAGGAGGTCGGTTTGACAAAAGAGTTCGAACTAAAACAAAAAGCTGAAGAGAAAAGGTTGGGAATCTACTTAGCGGCGGCGTTCATTATTTTGGGGTTGTTAATTATCGGCTTTTTAACCTATTTATCTCAAGTATCCAAAAGAAATAACTTGGAAAAGAAGTCACTTCTGGGGCAGATAGAATTACTTAAATGGAAGAAAAGCGCAAAAGAAAATAGTGCGGAGACTTCTCAATTTGATCAGGAAAAAATCCAAGGTCAAATTAATTTTACATTGAATGAGACTGATTGGTCGATTCTAAAGGTTTTATATAATGAACCTTCTATCACCAATAAAGATTTGTCAGCAAAAGTATTTGTTGGTTATGAGGGGGTTCGGTCTAGTTTAAAGAAAATGTACACTTATTTCAATATTGATAAGTCTGTAAAAAACAAAAAAATGGCATTGATTATGAACGCCATTGAACTTTCCAGTTGATATTTTTTTGTTTGAAAAAACGGAACTTACTTTACTGGAAAAGTAATAAAACGAGCTCAGCAAAAATAAGTTTAAATCTGGCTTGAATCATTTCTGATTCAGCCGTTAAGTACGCATCTTTATGTTGTAGATAAGTGAAATAGTCGATCGTTTCGCTTTCATACTTAACTTGACTATCCGAGTATAATTTTTCGTAAGCGGACAACGTTTTATGGGCAGCTTCTAGTGCCAACTTCTCATTGTCAATTTTCAATCTTAACTCCATCTGCTTGTTCAATACATCCAGCGACTTTTGCTCAAGTTCAATCTTTCGTTGTTCCTGTTCTAATTCATTTACTTTTATTCGAGCGTATGATTTCGTGCCATTGAAAATAGGAACACTCAAGGTCGCAGACACTGAACGATATAAATTATTGTCTAATTGTTCTCGAAAAGGAATTGGTGTCAATACTCCACCTAATAACTGGGTGCTGTTTTCAGAATAACCACTTCCCAATGCCCCATTGATACTAATGGTTGGAAAAAATTGTGCTTTTAATAATTTAGTTGTAAATAAGTTCCGCTCAATTTGAAGTGTTTCAATAGCATTATCATCTATTGTATTTATCTTTTGTAAGATGATACTATCACTAATTGTAAAAAGTGTGTCAGGCGCCTTTCCTAGGGTTACTTGAAGTAGAAAAATAGCACTTTTGTAATCATTTTTCGCCAAAACAAGTTGATGCTTCTCTTGCATATATCTCGCTTCCTTTTCTAACCTTTTCGCTTCAACGTCATAGCCAAGTTCTTCTAACATTGAGGCTTTTTTTAGATCTTCCTGCATAAAAAGAAGATGTTTTTTTCTCATGTCAATAAGCGATTGATTTAATTTTACCTGTAAGTAGATACTCAACACATCTACAGTTAAATTTCTTTTTCTTAAGTCACTTTGAGCAGAGGCAATTTGTACGCCTACGCTCGATATTTTTTTTTGATATATATTGGATAGTCCCGAAAATAGCGCAACACTGCTGGAAAGATAAAAGTTGGTGTATTGTGTTCTGTTTGAAGCAAATTCATTGGTAAAAGGATCGATCGTTTGTCCCCAGTTATAGCCATACGAAGTATTTGCATTTAAAGAAGGCAAAAAGTTGTATTTATCTCCTTTTAAAACTGCTGCGCTTATTTGGATATCTCGATCTGCTAACCGTATGTTTGAATTGTTCACAAGAGCCGAATCAACGCATTTTTGCAGTGACCACTCGTTTTGAGCTGCAGCGTTAAAAGGGGCTAGGTGCCACATTAAAATCATGAATAGATAGTTCATTATTTGCATCACTTCAGAACTTTTTGAATTTATTGAATATTCTAGTTATCAGTCTTATGTCGTCCGTTATAACATCTGCGACACCTGTCATTTCAGGAGAGTATTCGAATTTATTTTTGTAGGTTGATACCATTCCATTCATCAGATTAAACTCAACCCTATACGTCTCTTTATTGGGTAACAAGGAAATATCACTTACTTCACCTTCCAATTGACCGTATTCGTATGCTGGATATTTGTCTATTTTTAACCGCACCTTTTGACCCAGTTTCAACTTTCCAAAACCAGTTTTAGGCACTTCAATGTATCCCTGATAATTTTGATTTTTCGATACAACTGCGAACATCACGGTGCCTGATTCGATATGCTGAAACAGAGATAGTTTTTCTATATATGTGAGTGTACCATCTGCCGGTGAAATGAACTGGTAATTACTTCCCCAAAGCTGTAATTGATTTTTGATACTAGCAATCTCCGATTTTATTCGACGGATAAACACATTTTTTTTCTTTTTAGAAGTTGATTCTATTTGATACAGTTGTTTCTCCAGGTTGTTTATCTGTATTGAACTTTGAATTGACGCCTTTTTATAATTACCAAGATTGTTTTCTGTTTGAATTAGCGCCTTTTCTTTTTCATATAAATCGGATTTAGAGATCACCTTTTTGTCGTATAGTTGTTGATCGACTAAAAATCGTGACTTTGTATGTTCTAGGTCTTTTTTTGCTGAATTTAACTGTTGATAACTAACCGATCTGAGAATCACATAGTTTTGAATTTGTCCTTTCAAATTCTGTATTTCAAACGTTGCTGCATCGTCTTCTAAATAGGATTGATATTCGAGTACGTTATTCTTGAGCGAATTATAAACCTCTTGCATGCTCCCAAACGTTAATCCCTGGTCTGAAAAGTCCATATACAGCGTGTTTTCGTTTTCAAGTTCATGTTCAATAACATCAATGATCTCTTCTAGGTACTGTTTGCTTTCCTCTGAAAGCGTCGTTCGGACCGAAGCGATGACTTCGCCTTTTTTGATAAACGTGTTGTTCTTTTTGTAAATAAATTCAATCTCTCCAGATACCTTAGAAACTAACTCAACAGGTGGCTGCTTTGTAGAAATGGTTACCGCTCCTTGAATGGTGTCAGGGTATTTGATGAAATAAGAAATGAAAATTAACATCACGATCAGCAAGAACATTACCGTGATCCCATACCGAATCATCCAGTTGGGAGCATGCGACATGATTTCCTTTACTTCATCACTTTGATTTTCAATATGTGCAGTTGGATTATTTGGCATCTTCTAGTTTTTCAAGATCTAATTGATTTTTAACCAAAGTGTAGTAATTACCCCTCAAAGCGACTAACTCTGAATGCGTTCCTTTTTCGATGATCTTTCCTTCGTCAAGTACTACGATTTGATCTGCGTTTCGCACGGTACTCAAACGGTGCGCAATTACGATGGCCGTTCTCTCTTCAAAAAACTGATTCAAGTTTTTCATTATTATCAGTTCATTTTTGGCATCTAAGGCACTGGTCGCTTCATCAAAAAATATGATGTCAGGATTCTTGTAGACTGCTCGAGCAATCAATAAACGCTGTTTTTGTCCAGTACTCATTCCAGTTCCCTCCAAGCCAACCTTAGTATTAAAGCCAAGTGGTAAGGCATCAACAAACTCTTGTATGTTCGCTATTTTTACTGCTTGCATTAATTTTTTATGATCAATGTATTCTTGCCCGATGGCAATATTTTTCGCAATTGTATCATTAAATATGTAGCCTTCTTGCATCACAACTCCACATTTGGATCTCCATGAATTTTGGGCAATGTTATTCAGGTTTACATTTCCATAGTTAATTATACCCTCGTTGGCTTCATAGAATTTTATGAGCATTTTGATCAACGTCGTTTTACCACTTCCACTTGATCCTACTATGGCAGTTGTTTTTCGGTGTGGAATTGTCAGGTTTAATCCATTTAAGACGTTTTCCGTTGCACCTCGGTACCTGAAGTAGACATCCTTGAGTTCAATGTCTCCACCAGGTTCAACATAAGAAATTTTCTCCTCGTCATTGGGTTCTTCATCTTCCTTTTCGTGAATTTCTGAAAGACGCTCCAATGCAATTTTCGCGTCTTGTAAAGAGTATACAAAACCTATTAATTGCTGTATTGGACCATTCAATTGACCGATGATATACGATATAGCCATCATCATCCCTAGGGTGATTTGTCCATCTATCACGAGTTTGGCGGAAAAAACGGTAATTAGGATATTCTTCAATTCATTTATCACCTTTGAACCAATCGCCTGTGTTTGTTCCAATACTAGGTTTTTGACAGAGATCTTGAACAATCTTGCTTGTAAATGTTCCCAGCTCCACCTTTTCTCTTTTTCAGCGTTGTGCAGCTTAATTTCCTGCATTCCATTGATCAGTTCGATAACTTTGCTTTGTTCATCGCTCGCTTCGGAAAACTGCTTGTAGTCTAACTCTTTTCGCTTTTTCAAGAAAAGAACAATCCAAATTACGAACAACGCAGTACCAACCGCGAATATTCCAAATATGGTGATGTCATACCAGGCCAATACTGCGCCGAATACAATCAAATTGAAAAACGAAAACAAAACGTTTAGGGATTGTGTAGTAAGAAGTCGCTCGATTCGATTGTGGTCGTTTATTCGCTGAAGAATATCGCCTGTCATTTTCACATCGAAATAGGCAATGGGCAATTTCATCAGTTTAATGAAGAAATCAGAAATCAATGAAATGTTAATTCTGGTGCTTAAATGCAGCAAAATCCAATCTCTAATTACCTCTATTGTGATGCGACCAAAAAACAAGAATAACTGTGCAATAAGGATTAGATAGATGAAGTCGATATCTCTATTTTGGATTCCAACATCTACAATACTTTGTGTTAGAAAAGGAAAAACCAACTGTAAAACACTCCCTGCCAATAAGCCCAAGGCCAGTTGAAGCATGAATTTTTTATACTGGAAAAAGTACTGAAAAAGAAAACTAAATCCTGATTTTTTGTCACGGTCTTCTTTAAATACATTTTCACTGAGTTTAGGAGTAGGCTCAAGTAGTAAAACGATTCCTTCGGCTGTAGTTCGATCTGCATTTACGCCGATCCATTTTTTTAGGAATTCCTGGGTGCTATATTTAATAATTCCATGTGCGGGATCAGCAACATGAATTACATTTTTCTTGATCTCATGAACCACAACGAAATGTACCTGACCCCAATGGACGATGCAAGGGAGAGGAGCGTCATTGATTAATTGTTCGAGACTGATTTTTGCACCTAATGAACGAAATCCAATTTTTTCTGCAGCATCCGCAATGTTCTTTATTGAACTTCCTGATCGATCAGTTTCTGAAAGTTCTCGGATTTTGCTAGCTGAAACGTCTCGTCCGTAGTGCTTAGCGATCATTCGCAAACACGTTGGGCCGCAATCCATCTGTTCTAGTTGCTTGAAAAATTTGAACTTTTTCTTCATCCGATAATGTTAAGACTCGTTATCAAGGTCTTTAATTCGTAGGAGTAAACATAAGTAAAGGTTAAATTTCAGTCCGCCCCCATTATGGGGGTTTTTGCGTCAAATGGGATACTCCCCCCATATGGGTGAATCCTTTTAGCCTTCAGGATCCTTTCATAAACGGCGGGATAAGCCAATTTAAGTGGGGCTAGGAATTCCATCCGTTAAAGATTCACACGGTGGCATTTACCTTAGATTAAAAGCGAAAAATTGATTAAATCGAGAACTGATACGAAAGATGGATGAACACAGCAGTCATCATTAGTTTAATGGTGCCAAACGGATATGGCTCACTAAAGACAAGGCTACAAAGTAAGCAGGAACTGTATGCATATACTCGTTAAGGAGCGGCCCCCGTCATCTGTATAGATTCTTAGTATTCAGTGTGTTAATCGGTTGAACGCTGAGTTATTACTCTCACTTATTCACCTGCTACACCCGTTAAAAATTAGAGTGTTCATTTACACCTTATTAGGTGTGAATGAAGGATTCACCCTTCAAGGGTGTAAACTTATTGGTTCTCTTCATATATGTTTGTCGGAATTAATAATCTAAAAATTAATAAGATGAAAATTAAAAACACATTATTGTTTGCCGCATTGATGACAACATTGGTGCTTACTTCTTGCAAGAAAGAAGATGTTGGACCTAAAGAAGGTGAAGTAGTTATGTCTCCTGCTGAGACGGGAGACATTACGAGTGTGATCTACAAAGGAATCACGTATGAAGCGAGACTGGATGAAAACGGTTTCTTGGTTGAGTCTGACTTGTCTCCAGAAGTTAAAGAAGCTTTCAAAAACGGTTCAAGATTGGAAGTGCCTGGAGAGAAAAGTGTATATCTTTTTGATTCCTCTGACGGGTATCGAACTTTTGTTAATCAGAAATTTACTAAGGTAAAAGAAACTCAAACAAAAAATAGTGCAATTCAGTTGAGCGTATATGACTTTATTTTCAAAGGCTTGATGTTTGTCCATCCGGGTGATTTTGCTCGTACTTCTTTAATCAAGGATAATTCGCAAAATAGAATTTCAAGTATTCAAATAACTAATCCCACTTCGGATTTTTATGTGGCCGAGTTCTATACAGGTACAAATTTTACTGGACAGGCATTAGGCATCGCAGCTTTACCAACTAGTAATTTATCTGTTTCTTTTGGCACTCCGAGTCTGTTCGTAATGAACAATTCTGTGAATTCGTACAGAGGATATTGCGTAACCATTTAGTAAATTGATTATGACATGGTAAGCTAAAAAAAATAGAGACTATTTAGCAGTAAAATTAGCGGAATAGAGAGGTTTTCTATTCCATTAATTTTTTTTGAAGCACTGATCAGTGCTCAGCTAACAAGTGTGCCACCAGACCAGCTACATTATGAATCAAAAATTGTCAGTTAATAAGCTTAATTAAGCGAAAAAGTTGTCTTAAGGATGGGAGTATCATAGGGTAGCTACCAATAAAAAGGAGTAAGAACAGTCATTGATTTGGCTCGTATTGCACACGTTTACCAGCTTAAAAAATTACTAATCTTTAATTTATTTAAAATGAAACAAAACAAAAACACGTACACGTCATTCTTCTTTGGCTTTTTACTAATCTTTGGTATGGGTTGCTGCAAGAATACTATAGCTCAAGGTACCTATCTTTCATTTTCCCAGCCGGTTAGTGGCGGAAATGTAACTGGAAAGATCTACGTGCCTTCAACCGTTAGTAATTTTGATGAAGTACCTTTGGTAATCGCAATGCATGGTGACTGCAATAATGCATCCTTATTTGAAATAGTCTCTGCGATGAAGACGACGGCGGAACAAAATAAATTTAAGATTCTTTATGTAGATGGTTACGGATATAATTCTGCTTGCGCAGGCACAGGCTCAAACATATTTAATTCTCATTTTTCCTTAGGCACTACCCATATTTCTATAGTCAAAAATCACGCAGATTTGACAATTGGTGCAATCAATGCGTTATTGGACAATCCTTATTTCCTTTATGACCATGACCGAGTCTATATGATGGGACATTCATCTGGGGCTTTATTCACTAGCTACGTTGCTACTACTTCCAATTCTCTTCGCTCAAGAATAAGAGCGTTCTCTCTTATTAATGGAACAATGCCGACAGCTGATGCACTCAGTTTAACAAGCTTACCGTCACAGCATAGAAAACCTGTTCTATTGATTGGTGGAACCGCTGATTTTAGGTACGGAGGTTGGACAATGGGTACTACTCCTATTATTGGGGTTGAGGCTCTTATGAACAAATGGATTCAGTGGAATGGTGGAACTGGAACGAAGACGACCATTAACAATGAGATTTATCTAAATGCGAATCCAAGCGATGCCGTAACTACGGACATTATTTACAATACAAATTTGGGTTCCTTGAATGATAAATCCGTAGTGTTGTATAGATCTAATAATCAAGGCCATTTAATACCTGGTGGGTTCGCTGCAGGCTCGACAGTTGCAGGTTCAGGTTATAATACAGACGATTATAGTGCTAGCGATGTAATGTGGATCTTTTTTAATAATCCTGCTAATAAGATGCTAGATTCAGAGTCTGATGGGAACGCTATCTCAGAAGAGATGTCTGTTTCTATTTTTCCAAACCCAGCCAATGACGAGATTATCGTGAACGCTGAATTTCCTTCAAATGTCTTGGAAGAATCAATGGCCATTCGTATAACAGATCTTAATGGAAGAACCTTGAAAAACGTTTTAGTCGATTTAGGGCAAACGAAATTAGATGTTTCGGATCTTCCAAGTGGAGTGTATTATGTGAATACGATAATTGGTGCATTCTCTTCAGTTGAAAAATTAATGATCCAATAAATTAATTCGCTAACTCTGCTATTTTGTTCTGGATTATTTTGACTCGCGCGTATCAAACGAATATGCGCGAGTTTTTTTATGCATACACAACATACATTTTGTTACTTCTAGCCATCATGGAATCTAAATGTGTTGCCGAACTTGTTTACACATGAATAGTGTTTTCTCGGTTGCCTAATTTCTCATCAAAAACGATTAGTCTCACACGTTTAATTTTTAGATGTAACGACATCATTTTAAACAGTTAACGGATCAAGTAAAAAGTATTTGGCTTCAGAGTTGGTGATTTTTTTCAAAAAAAATAATTCTCGCCCCCCCCTCCTCTGAAAAACTCACGTGTATACTAATAGATACTCATCTTAAACATAGTCTTATGAAACTTAAAAATATTACACACTCCTTATTATTTTCCCTTCTTGCTACGTCAGCGGCTTACAGTCAATACTGCAGTCCAAATATCGCAGCCGCGCCATTA
>JBGCDF010000114.1:0-3989 GCA_045105095.1 Crocinitomicaceae bacterium
GGCGTAAATCCGATACACTTGCGTCCCAGAAGCCCCTGTTTGATTGATATTCATTGTGAGGGTCACAGAACTTACAATTGCGTTTGTTGGGATAGAACTTAGGTCAAATTCCATCAATGCTCGTCTAAAGAAACCATTACAACTTGAACCGGAGAAAATATATCCTGCACCAGAGGAGTTGCCGCTTTCGGAATAAATAGCGTTGTCCTTACTAGGAGTTAAGTTTACCGTTTGCGCATTCGCTAAAAAGCACACAAGCATAAACAAGAAAATAGAGTAGATTTTTTTCATAATTGAATTTTGTTGTGTGTAAAGTTATGAAAAACTACCCTTGCCTCACAACGCGCCCTAAGTGTTAACAAAGCCTGCAGAGTGAGAAAAGTCCTCTTCTTCATGATGTTTAAAAAAACTCGAAATTCAATTCTCTATTCATTGCCAAAACGAATTCAAACAGCTATTTTTGGGACACGAAAAATTAAACGATTTTCAAAACGACAGGAATGAGTGTATTAGTTAATAAAGATTCAAAAGTTATTGTTCAGGGTTTTACAGGAGGTGAAGGAACTTTCCACGCTGGACAAATGATCGAGTATGGAACCAACGTAGTTGGAGGTGTTACTCCAGGCAAAGGTGGACAAACACACTTAGATCGTCCAGTTTTTAACACAGTTGCTGAAGCAGTTGAGAAAACGGGAGCAGATGTTTCTATCTTATTCGTTCCTCCAGCATTCGCAGCAGACGCTATTATGGAAGCTGCAAACGGTGGAATCAAAGTAATTATCTGTATCACTGAAGGAATTCCTGTAAACGACATGGTGAAAGCGAGCGAATACATCTCAGGATTCGATTGTCGTTTGATCGGACCTAACTGCCCAGGTGTTATCACAGCAGGAGAAGCGAAAGTTGGAATTATGCCAGGATTCGTTTTCACTCAAGGTAAAGTTGGTATCGTTTCTAAATCAGGAACGTTGACATATGAAGCGGCTGATCAAGTTGCTAAAGCAGGATTGGGAATTACAACAGCTATCGGAATTGGTGGTGATCCAATCATCGGAACGACAACAAAAGAAGCAGTTGAATTGTTGATGAACGACCCTGAAACTGATGGAATCGTAATGATCGGTGAAATCGGAGGTAATCTTGAAGCAAATGCTGCTCGTTGGATCAAAGAAAATTCAAAGAAGCCTGTTGTTGGATTCATCGCTGGTGAAACTGCACCGAAAGGAAGAACAATGGGACACGCTGGTGCGATCGTTGGTGGAGCTGATGATACTGCAGAAGCGAAGAAACGTATCATGCGCGAGTGCGGAATCCACGTAGTTGATTCTCCGGCACACATCGGTTCTAAAATGGCTGAAGTATTGGGCGTAACAGCTTAATAAAAAGATATATTCCGATAATTAACGGAAATAGAAAGAGGCGGTCTCATTTGAGATCGCCTCTTTTTTTGCTCTTCTTCCCCACAAGTCCTGATAGTACCGATAGGTATCGGTATCGGGATGAGAGAAAGAACCTACACCTAGTTTTTAATTCGATATTCTAGTTCATTGCAGCAATGTAATTTCTGAGTTCATCCTTATCGCTATTAAACGTCAGTGCGTCTACACACAGTTCATAATCATTTTTATTTTCAGTCTTGTTGTACAAGAACTTCGCGATTTCCAACTTGTTGCTATCAAATGTCATTGCCGACATGATTGTCACCACTTGATGCGCTTGAAAACAACGATCTTTGGATAAAATTTGTGCCTTGGTCAAACGATCGTCTGGAAAGGGTTCGCTCTGAATCGAGTTTTTCATTTCAACTGATTCATCATCGGTTACTGCATTTAAACAAACGAAGACTTGAGGTCCTGGAGGGTTTAAAGCGATTCCGTCATCCGTGATCACACATCCTACTAACAAGAATGGGATTGCAAGTAATCTTAACACTTTCATAGGCGTTCATTTTATGATTTGTCTTTGTTAAGACAATCAGCGTACCAAAAGTTTAAGAATTAACGGAGTTAACGAATAATTAACAAGTAGTTGATTTTAAGGGTCATTTTGACCTTAAGGTGAGAAACTCAGGCATCTGCACATCCTTCTTGCGATTCAAGCGTTTGTATCGCTTATATATCTTTCGGGTGTAGGTATTCTTCTTGGGTTGAGATAGTAAGGTTAGATCAGCGGTATCATCCTTAAAGCGCAAAATTTGAGCACCAATAACCTGACCACAGTAGAATGAGCCTTCATGCTTGTACACCACTGAAAGCATTCCCATCCCAACTGATGGATCAACCAATATGATTCTGCTGCAGTGAGCTGCATTATTTTCTTCCGTTACTTCATAAATAAACGTTCCTACTGTTTTCCTCTTTCGATTCATGTATTTGATTACTTCAAGTACTTTTGGCGAGCCAGTTGTATACAACTTATTTCCGCGAATCGTTACATTATCTCCTCCCACAAGAGGAATCGTTTTGATTTTCTCCGCTTCGTTTTCATCCCTTATCTTCATCAGGAAACGCTCTCTGGAACCTGTCAAATAGAGCGTGGAATCAATCATTCCAATAGAGTTGGGGCCTTGTGCATTCAAAATTACCTGAGCTTCTTTTCCGAAGTTTTGAGCTAGATGCACTTCACCTTTCAGGTTGGACAGAAACGCCGCGTAAAAGCTCTTTGCTTTGTACAAGTTTGTAACGTATAATCCTTTTCCATCTACCCAACGAAGATTATTAACGCTCGAAGGGAAATCTCCTTTCACGATTGATGGAGATACGATTTTCACCGAATTTTCATCAATAGATAGGCCCTGAATTCGTGTGACGTCCTCTCCTATCTTCGATGCATTCGTCATGTATTGAAAAGTAGTATTGAAAGGCGCTTTCTTGATTCCCAATGAAATCCAATCCTTCAGTTCTTCATCCTGAGTGAGTGTTTTAACAGCGTGTGTCTCTAGGTCCAATGTTTGAAAAACGCCATAAGCCTCTTCCAAATTTTTATCCTCTCTTTTGCCTGAAGGAATAATCAAACGATTGTAGGTGCTATCGTATACGAAATCTTCGGGTCCTTCGTGTTCAAGTTGGATTAATTCCCATGTTGGCTTTTCGTCCTGAGAATGAGAAAGGAAACTAACTAATAAAGCGATTGAAAGAAGAATGAATCTCATCGAAAGATGTTTTTGACAGCATCGAAAGTTAGTCAATTCCTTGAGAAAACCTCTTTCTTCGTTGACATGACTATACTCCTATTATCCAATGTCCATGGTACACGACCTCGATAATTGCCATTGCTATCAACCACATTTCCTCTTCCTGTGTGATTTCACCATGAACTTTTACAATAGTATCTCCAGGAAAGTGCTCATTCAAGGTAATCCTGGCAGAATTTGAACTAGTTGGACTCACTCGCATTGTCGCTATCTGTTTACCGTATAAGTGAATCGGAAAGGTGTTATCGGCAAATCTCATCTTAACTCCCAAAATATTCGCAGAAGCTTTTAGAGGATGAACAGCTGATCCTATTGGCTTTCTATCGGCATTTAGAACCGTCCCTGATGATTGAATGATCCCCAAAGGTTTGCCGTTTACAAGAACACCGAAATTATCATCGCGGATATTAATGAGAAATCGAAAATCTGTAGAGTGTGCTTCAATTTTTCCATTTGTTCTCATTCCTCGCGATTCCCGATTAAACTTAATTAAAGGAAGCCCTTCCCCATCATACATTTTACCACCCAACTTACTTGTAAAGCTTCGTACGTGATAAGTAGAAATATTGAATGTTAAGTCCTCAACGGTAGCATCAGACCATGGAGCCAGTTGTCCACGGTACTTAAACGCATTCTTCAAAGTGGTAAAAAGTGAAAGCATTAGAGGTGAATTTTGAACACAAAAAAGGAAACAAAAAAGCCCAGAAAACTGGGCTTTTCAGTCGGGATGAGAGGATTCGAACCTCCGATCTCTCGCCCCCCAGACGAGCACTTTAACCGGACTAAGCTACATCCC
>JBGCDF010000115.1:0-4031 GCA_045105095.1 Crocinitomicaceae bacterium
CTATTAAGTTCTTTGGACTAAAAAAACCGACAACTAAAAATCGCGGTATCGTCAACAAGGTCCAACGGTCCCTTCCATTCATCCAGCTTCGAGAAGATCAAGCTGTTCATATCTTCCATTTTAAGAGGATAGTAACTGTGAACCAATTTCACTAATCGATCTGTTCCAAAAAATTCTTCCGATTCATTTTCCAACTCGACCACTCCATCTGTATACAAAACAATCGTGGTGTTTGGACCAAGGGTTTTCTCTCCTACATTCAGGAAAGGTAGTTCATCCATCATTCCCAAACCGATGCAGCCCTGATCGAGATTTTCTATTGCTTTTCCATTGGTGATAAACGGATGATTGTGTCCAGCGTTCACATAGGACATCTTACGACTGTTCGCGTCGTAATGCGCAATAAAGAAGGTGATAAATTTCTCCCCTTTCGCCGTACTCATGACTTTCTTATTCAACTCCTCCATCAAGGTTTGCATGTCGAAGCGCTTGTACTGGAACAACGTTCGAATGGTTGCTTGAAAATTGGCCATCAACATAGCAGCTGATATTCCTTTTCCCGATACATCGGCGATGCAGATTATGTATTCGTCGTTTCCTAAGGGAATGAAATCATAGTAATCTCCTCCCACTTCGTGACGCGGCGTGTAGCGCGCAGAAATATCCATTCGCTGGTTCGACGGCAACTCTTCTGGGAAAAGCAGCTTTTGCATTGTGCTGGCAATCTCTAATTCACGCTTGAATCGTTCCTGCGTCAATTTTTCTCTTGCCATGCGTCGATTTTCAATCGCCACGACGATTATATTTACAAGCGTCTGAATGAAACTCAAATAGCTAAAGGTGCGATCGTAACGACCTTCATATTTCAAATCCACTTTATCCAGTAGTAAATACGCCAGTGCACGACCATCATGAAAAACGGGAATCACGACATCAAAATCGTTTAAAACCATCGATTTCGACGATTCAATTACGGTAATTTCCTTAAAACGGCCGAGAACTTGCTCGACATCGAGATTTTTGACTTTTCCTCGATATCCGACCTTGGAGAGGCAGTTCCAGTCTTCTTGTTTGTTGTACAAGACGAACTTATCGAAACCGAGCTGTTCACGAATAATGAACTCGAAGAGTCGCGTTATTTCTTCTACATTTCGTTGCAGGTTGATTGCGTTGGTGATCTCCAATAGAGAATTCAACTTAAAGTCTTTAAGCTGAATTTGATGCTCCAGATTTTTCACCAATGTTTCCTGCATCCTATTGATTTTCGAGCATTTGAGGTAATTTCTTCAATGCCGCTAATTCTCTAAATGTTACACGAGCCTCATCACATGGGCTCCCTAAATACGATTTGCCTGGCTCCAGATTTTTTCCAACTCCAGATTGACCGTAAACAGTTGCTCCCTCACCAATCACAACATCACTCACCACACCAACTTGTCCCCAAAGCGTTACGTGATCTTTCACTGTAACACAACCAGCAATCCCAACATTGGCTGCCATCAAACACCCTTTTCCAACCACTGTATCATGTCCGATGTGAACTTGATTATCAATCTTTGTTCCTTCTCCGATTGTCGTCATGCCTGACACTCCTGCATCCACTGTTGACAAAGCACCGATTTCTACGTTTCTATGAAGATGAACACCTCCGCACGAGTGCATGCGGTCGTATCCCGTTTCTTTCTTTTTGTAATAGAATGCGTAATGACCAATGACAGCATTCGGACCAACAACTACACCTTCATCCAGTGTACAATTGTCCCCAATGACTGCTCCAGGGTATAAAATCACGTTTTTTCCTATTGAAGAATTATGACCGACGAAGACATTCGGATAAATTTTCGCCGAAGGATCGATATGCGTTCCTTCTCCCACATTTTGAGTCTGCGGTCGAAAAGGCATGAAGTGTCGCGTCAACTTGTTGTAATCATCAAAAGGTTTTTCAGAAATGATCAAGCCCTTTCCTTCAGGACATTCAACTTCCTTGTCAATGAGAATCGTCGTAGCCGCGCTATTAAGGGACTTCGTATAGTATTTTGGATGATCTACAAATACAAGATCACCTGTTTCTACCTGATGAATTTCATTTATCCCTGTCACCGTGTGTGCCTCATCTCCAACGAAACGACATCCGATGAGATCAGCTATTTCTTTTAGCGTATACGCTCGATCCAACTTCATGTATGCTCAATTTATCTCAACTAAGTTACAACTGTTTAATGCGCGGTTTTCAAGGGGTTTAAAATGTTATCCGCCCTAAATTGTTGAAACCTGATTTTGAAATAACTCAGGATTTTTGAACCTTGATACCACAAGAATGTACCATATCAAAAAAACACATGAAATCAGTTCTTCTCATAGGAATATTTATCTCAGGAATCAGTTACGCACAAACCAACATCATTGCAGCGAAAAGTCATGCGAATTTTGATCTTTCCGAGATGACCGACCCCGACAATTTTGGCGATCCTCTGCCCTACCGAACCATTTCAGAGGTCAAATACCTCAAAGACGACTGTATCGTGGAAAAATATGTTGTTGAATGGGGTGATCAGTTGATTGAGTACGATACCGTTTGTCAACATCCCTTTTTGCAAAGTAGCTCATTTGATTTGGAAAGACTCAAGGCGATGTATCCCGAAGAAACCAAGTTTAAGGGGTTTGACAAAATCCAAAAATCAAACGAGAAACGACAAAAGAAACTGAAAAAAGAAAGACAACAAAACGAGCAGAATTCTTCAGGATTGATCTTTTTTCTCATTGGAATTGGTGGATTCTTCGCATTTCTTTTCATCCCGCAAATAGCTAAGTCACGCGCTTGAAATCATATCTAAACATCGGAATTGGAAGTTGGATTGTGCTCTTTGCACTGTTCTTACCATTTACGTTTAGTTTTTTTCCAGATCTCGGGATAGAACTTACGAATGGACTTTCGGGTATTTCGGAGTGGATCGCTCAATCCATTTTTGGCGTTACGATTCATGCCTCTCCGACCACTTCGGACTCTTCAGTTCAATTCGTTCAGGCAGTTCTGTTGATGGTCCTTGCTTTGTTACTTGGGCTCTTATTCCTAAAGCAACAACGCTTTTCTCAGGATCAAATCAAACAATTTCTTCACACGGCATCGGCTTATATTTTGTCCTTTTTCTTGCTGAAATATGGAGTAGACAAACTCTTTCAATTTCAATTTTACTCACCAGAACCCAACACGCTCTTTACACCTTTAGGCATGTTATCGAAAGATATTCTGTTTTGGTCATCCATGGGAACGAGTAGTACTTACAACACGTTCATGGGGTTGATTGAAGTAATTCCTGCCTTTTTGTTGCTTCATCATCGAACGCGTATGCTTGGAGGGTTCATTGCGTTGGGAGTTTTGATCAACGTACTAATGATCAACATTGGATTTGACATTACTGTGAAGCTTCTGTCGATGTATCTCGTCATCGTTTCGCTCTACGTTTTGTCACCATTTTTCCAAAGTTTGATTTCTTTCTTTTTTACGACTCATCAAACGGACAAACCTCAAATTCAGCTTTCGTTAGCACCGAAAATGCGGGCTGCAATCAAAGTCATTGTGGTGCTTTTGATCTTTACTGAAGTATTGTTCAGCTACATCCATATTGGCTCTTTCAATGGAAGGGAAATGGAAAAGATTACCCATCATGGGTCGTATAAACTGACTGAAGATAACACCTCAATTTTCGGTCATGAAGACATCGAGCGAATTCATATTCACAGTAAAGGATATTTGATTTTGGAAGATACCGAAGGGAATTTCTTCGATTATCCTATGCGCATTGGGCCAACAGGATCGATCATTATTCGCTCCAGTCAACCAATGATTGAAGTAATAGAAAAATTCCCATTGATAGAATTTCATATTCTGGACAGTGGAACGGAGAAAAATATTGTTTGCGTAAAGCAGAACTTGGATAAACTACCTGCCAGCGATGATTCTTTCCATTGGACGGTCGATGGAATGGTTGGGGATGCGAAAGAGTAGTTGTTAGACGGGGTTCGAGAGCCTC
>JBGCDF010000116.1:0-15201 GCA_045105095.1 Crocinitomicaceae bacterium
GACGTTCATCGGCCCATTCTAGAAAGTTGTTCGATTTCTCGATCATTTCTTCTTGGGAATACGTTTCGCGACTAAAATCAATAAATGGATGTCCGTTTTCTGGCATGGCTCTTATATTTATAGGGTGGACAAGATAGCTAATTTCACGAAATTACATTCGTGTTTCTGACTGAAGTGTATCCCGAAACTTGAAGACCTTTCCGATGTAGTCATATTGGTAACTTCCCATTGAAAGAATATCACCTTTCCGAACCGATTGGAGGTCAATGCGTTCACCGTTATAGAGTAAATACCCACTTGTGTTTTTGGCAATTAGTAGATAGTCAGGTCGAATGGAACCTTTTAATGAGCAGACCAATACGTTTACGCGTTTATTTAGCTTGGGAAGCAACTCTAAATCGCGTACTTCGGAGTAGTTGTCACCAATCAGTAAGATGACGTCACACAGTGTGTCTTTCTCTTGGGTGTGGAGCAATGCTTCAATATCACTTTCAGGACGCTCACCACCGCTTCCTTTGCGCATGGTTTGTGTAACAAGTGCATCCATATTGGAAAGTCGAAAAGTCGTGTAGATTCCTCCCGTTGACCCGATCTTCTTTTTTCGGGTGGGCCGATCGTCACCATCATTGAAGAAGGTGAAGCTCGTAAAGTTCAAGGAGTCCTGGTTTGAGTTAATCCACCGCTTCATAGTAGCGACGTTTTCCGACATGCTTCCCGTTACGTCCATTACCAGCGCAGAACGCTCAGATCGGTCCATCACTTGTAATCCTTTAAAAACGGGCATTGCCTTCATAAATATTTCTTGGGAGGATGATCCCCCATATTCTGTAAGGTCATTTGGCTTTTCTTCCAATTTTACTTGAGTGAGAGAAGGTCGATCCCCATTGATCAGATACATACCATTTGTGCTGGGAGAATACGAAACGCGTACTTCTAAATCCAATTCGGAGGTAACAGGTACAGAATCTTTGTAGGCTGGTTCCCAGTTCGGCATAGCGAAGATGGCACCCTCCACGGCGTTTTTTATGCGTTCGGGCTGTTCATCTAGAAAAGTCAAATCCGAAATAACCCCATTTTCGTCAATTTTGATGTGTGTTTTCACCCATTGGTCGTCTCGTTTGAGCGCAATTTCATCGGTTCGGAGTTCTTTTTTGAGAAAACTCAACATGGCGTCAGGCCCTCCAGAATAGATGGCGTCCTGATCTGGAATGATTTCAACAGTAGAAGACGTCTTGGGGTTTAATTGTTCTTCCAGAATGTCAATGTTGGGTTGCAAAAAGACATCTGTAGGATTTTTCATGTACTCTTCTAATCGTTCGATTTCAGCCAGCCGCTCGGCTTCCGATTGAATAGGGCGATGGACAAAAACAAACCCATGGAAGAAGCTACGTCCCATTTCTGGCGAAGTACATCCCGTTTGTTCGACAATTTCCCAATCTACATAGGTACTTTCAATGATCTCAGGAAATGATGCATTTAACTGTTTAAATCGCTTTTTGTCAAGTGCCTTCTGATTGAAGCCTGGGCTTTTTCGATATTTCGTATAGACGTAATAAACCTTTACAATAGTTAACTCACGTAATTGTTCAATGGATTTCTGAAATTCAACTTCGTTCTGAGCAAAAGAAGAAGGGAGGAGTGTCACCGAATTAGCCGATCCAATAGTTGTCGGGTCCAATTCTACTTTCTCGATTTCCGTTCGTTCTTGGTTTAGAAGAGATTCAATCTTTCGCTCGTTTTGTGCGGTAAGCGAATGCAAGGAGAAAAGACAAAGGATGGAGAGAAGTAATTTCATACTCCAAGTATAATGAACAGAAAGCTAAATGTTACAATCATTTCTGGATGAATAATGAATCTCATTGGTTTACCATTACAAGGATGCGGGCTTCGGCGTCGCTCAGCCCTCGGGATCAACGTTTGCGACCAACGGAGGGCTGAACGAAGCCCATATCCCAAATAAAACCGACCAAGCAGCGATAATTCACAACCGTTAGTCGAATTCTTTCAAAATTTCAGAATAAACTTTCAAAAAAGTTGATCGCGAATCGAAAGGGACTTTCTACCTTTGCGACATGGCAAAACAACGCATCGGTATATTTGCATCTGGAACAGGCAGCAATGCGCTTAACCTGATTCGCTCATTCAAGGGACATGAGTCTTTGGAAGTGGCGTTGGTGTTGAGTAATGTCGAAACGGCTCCAGTGCTCAAAGGATCATATGATCTGGGTATTCCGATCTTTTACATGGACAACGAAGATGTTGCAAATGGGGTCTTGCTGCGTAGTTTTTGCCGAGATCAACGACTGGATTGGATTGTACTAGCAGGGTATCTTAGGAAAATACCTGTTGAGTTAATTCGCGCATATCCGAATAAAATGATCAACCTACACCCGTCTCTATTACCCAAATTTGGTGGAAAGGGAATGTACGGTGCAAATGTTCACAAAGCAGTACTTGAAGCGGGTGAAACAGAAACTGGAATTACCATTCATTTTGTGAATGAGGAATTTGATAAAGGACAGAAAATTGCACAGTTCCATTGTGCATTGAATGAAAATGATGACTTACCTGACGTACAAGAGAAGATAAGTTATTTAGAACAAACATTTTTACCTACCGTGTTGGAAGCCACAATTTTAAAGTAGTCATGGGATTTTTTGAAGCATTTAATTGGACTGAATTGTTCAAGGCAACGATGGTACTCTTTGCCGTAATTGACATTGTAGGATCTATTCCGATTATTATCAAACTGAAAGAACAAACGGGTGGAGATATTCATGCCGGATGGGCGACCTTTGTATCCTTCGCGATTATGATTGCCTTTCTGGTTGTGGGAGATAATATCTTGCTCTTGTTTGGGGTTGAAGTAGAAGCCTTCGCGGTAGCTGGGTCAATTATCCTCTTTGCAATGGCGCTCGAAATGATTTTAGGGATTACCTTGTTTAGGGATGATGTGTCCGGGAAAACGGCAAGTATTGTTCCTTTGGCATTTCCAATTATCGCTGGGGCGGGGTCGTTGACATCCATCATCTCGCTTCGCGCGGAGTATCAGGAAATCAACATTATTCTGGCAATTTGTATCAATGCAGCTATCGTGTTTCTCGTGTTGAAAATGACACGGGTAATCGAAAAATTACTCGGACCTGGAGGTATTGCAATCTTGAAAAAGGTGTTCGGAATTATCCTTTTAGCAATTGCCATCAAGCTATTCTCTTCGAATGCGAAGTTGTTGTTTATGTAGGTTAGACTTTTGCTGTAAGCTTATCTTTTTTGTTAAAATCAAACCGCCAAGTCCGCTAAGGCGCCAAGCCAATTGTTCTATGTAGTTTTAAAATCGTTAAGAGCAACGAGCGAGCGGTATGTATTTCGGCAATAGTGGATTAATCACATTTACCCTCCCAGATTTTAAACAAAACCTGTCCTTTGCGTCTTTGCGCTCTCTGCGGTAACAGGCAAAAACAATGGATGTAAAACAACGCTTCGTGTCCTTCGTGCCTTTGTGGTCAACTATCAAATATCCTGCAATACCGTATTATGAAATAGACACCACTAGGGCACAGGCTTGACTTCGTCAAAACACAAACCTTTGCGCCTCCGCACCTTTGCGTTGAAAAACACAACTATAAACAAACAAGATTTCCCAGTAATCTATAAAAACACACTAGAACAAAACATTGTGCCCTTCGTGTCTTTGTGGTCAACGATCAAATATTCTGCAATACCGTCTCCAAACGCTTCATTTCTTTCTTCACCTGATTAACTCCAATCAAACCTCCAGAAACACCTGAAGATGATTTACGGACTGCAGCAACTACAGTATTATCCTCATGAGGTTTTACATCTACATTAAACTCAAAGTATTTGTAAAATGCACCAAGCATTAATCGAAGAACGCGATTCCCTTTCACGTATGTTCGGTCACCCAATTCTCCTGTTTTAATAATGTAGCGATCTGCGCTCAACTTTTTCTCGATAGCAACGCCAATCTCTTCTGCTGTTGCGTTTTCGTAGATGAATTCAAATCTGTTCTTGTCACTGAAGTGAACTGACTTAAAGTGTTCCATAGGTTATAAGTTTTTGGAAATGTACGAATAATGGGATTGAGAATCCACTACAATCAAAAAATCGCCCTGATCCAGATTCCGATAGCTATCGGGATATTGAAACTCAGAGCGATCTTTACGCTAAATTTAATTGAACATTCGTATCCTTTCGTTTTGAATTCTACCTTGGAAATAAGAAAGATACAAGTGCAAACAATGCTTTCATGAAAACGAGGTTTAGTTAATCATCACTTTTTGAACTTCAGTATCGTTTCCGCTTTCAATGGTTACGGTGTACATTCCTGAACCGAATTCCTTCAAGTTGATTTCCTTCTCGTAGCTTCCTGAGAACTTACCAAGGTCTTCGTTGAAGACTTTTTTACCGCTGGCATCTGTAACGGTGATTGATGTTTTCTTTTTATCGTCGCTGTTGTAACGAATTTTGAAAGTGCCATCGTTCGGATTTGGGTAAATGTCTAGCTCTTTGTTAGAATTTTCAAAAGAAACATTCGCATCAGATTCATCATAGTTCTCAGTAACAAGCACGATGGTATGATCTCCTGAATTGCCCATTGTTAAGACTTTGATCTCATGTTCACCGTCAGTTGATTCCCATTCGAAATCACTTTCATGGTCTGAATCAATTTCAATATGTTTCGTAATGACCTTTACAGATTTGTCACCCTCTTCTAACTCTTCCATGATGCTTTCGAGTTCGATCTGCAACGCTTCTAATTTTTCAGTTAACTCTTCATTGATAACACTTTCGAGAATCAATTGAATGTCTCCTGCTTCTTCCAATTGCATAATTTGGAAATCATTGAGTTCCTCTTCGGTTACTTCTACTTCTTCACCGTTGATTGTTTTTGTAATCGTTCTATTTCCTTCATCATTAACCTCAATGGAAATTTGAACTTTTTCATCACTCTCTCCAAGCTCTTTCGAATCAATGTGCATTTTGATTACTTTTTCCATGTCTCCTGCGTCTTCCAATTGCATAATTTGGAAGTCATTGAGTTCTTCTTCGGTTATCTCTACTTCTTCACCGTTAACGGTTTTTTTGATGGATCTATTTCCGTCGTCATCTATTTCAATGGAAATTTGAACTTCTTCATCACTCTCTCCAAACTCTTTCGAGTCAAGGTGCATCTTGATTACTTTTTCAAGTTCCTCTCCTGTTCGTTCTAATTCGAACTCCATGTCTTCCATGCTGTGAACGACCGTTTTCATCTCAGATTGAATACCGTCCATGTTTGGGATTTTGACGATCTCCAAATTGTCGCTTGAAATTCCTTTATCTGCGACAAATTGCTCTGGAGTATAGGATGACGACATATCGACAATTGTATCGTATGTTACCGTCTCGCCATTTGAAACATGAATGATTTGGTACTTTTTCTTCTTATCTTTTCCTTCATTGTCTCCAGTGAATGATAAAAGAAGGGCGGAAGATGTGACGAGAACACCTCCGACAAGCGCTATTTTTTTAATTGAATTCATTGTATTTGTTTTTGTGATCGTTGACCGATAATGGCTAGGATCGATTTCTGAATTCAAAGTTACTGGAAGGCTCTCCTGCTTAGCGTTAAAGAAAATCCAAGGTAGGTTAAAGTTAGGTTAAAATCTTCCCTATACTGTTGGATGACTGTATTTTTAGGCCCGAATGAAGAACAGATTGATATATAGCTTGGTTGCGTTAATGGTGGTTTCACTGATTGGGATCATTGTGCTTCAGAGCTTATGGGTATCAAAAGCGATTGCTGAACAGGAAGAGGAGTTCGAGAATCAGGTGAATACTGCCTTAAATGATGTCAACTCTGGAATAGACGAGGAAGAAGCAGTTTTTTTCTTGGAAAGTAAATTCCAGGATTTAGGGGAGGAATTGGAAGAATTGGAGGTAGAACTTGGAGGTTTAGATGAAATCATTCACATTGGAGAACACATTGATATTAACGGGACAAGAATCGAATCCAGTGAAAATCAAATTCAAATTTCCATCAACGATGAAGGTTCAGAAGTGAGTTACGAATACATTGAAGGAGATGATGTGTCACTTCACGACCTCGAGGATGTTATTAGTAAAATCGAAGTACAGGTTCAGGATATTGAAGGGGAGGGAGATTCTCTCATCTTGATAACAGAACAACAGCATAACAAGTTAGAGAATATTACTTCTGTTGTTCGTCGGTATGTGTTGGAGCAAGATTTTTCTGGGGACTTGTCGGATCGCGTTTCCAAACCTATACTAGATTCATTGATCAAAAAGGCACTGAAGAAACAAGGAATTTTACTTCAGCCTCAATACGCAGTTTACAACACAGAAGACAAGGAGATTCTCCCCGAATTCGTTTCCGCTGACTTCGATTTAGCCAGAAAAGACCATTCGTTCAAGAAGGAGCTATTTCCAAGTGATCGCACTATTGATCAGAATTTTGAATTGTTGGTTCAGTTTGATGGAGCCAATGGCTTGGTATGGTCGGGAGTTCAATCCATCGTTTTACTTTGTGTCCTCTTCACTTTGCTGATTCTTGTGTGCTTCGGATATTCTTTACACTTCATTTTCAAGCAGAAACGAATGAGTCAGGTGAAGAACGACTTTATCAATAACATGACGCATGAGTTGAAGACACCTTTGGCTTCCATTTCGTTAGCAGCATCATCCATTCAGCATCCAAATGTGATCAACGATCCAGAGGAAATACAACGGTTAATTGGCATCATTAGGAGTGAAGAGCGAAGAATGAACGAGCATGTAGAGCGCGTATTGGACGTTGCTGCACTAGATTCCGAAGAACTAAAAATGAGCATGGAACCGGTAGACGTAATCGAGCTGATCCACGAATCATTAGAGCATGTTCAGCTTTCCATAGATGCGAAGAACGGAAATGTTCAGTTTATGCATTCCCTGGAATCTGCTCCCCTTCCTGCGGATAAATTTCACATGCTAAGCGCCTTCATTAATATCCTTGACAACAGCGTTAAATATCAGAATGGCGAGTTACAACTTAAGATTGATTTAAGCGTATCGGCGAATAATTACGTTCTGCGTTTTCAGGATAACGGCATCGGAATGAAAAAAGCCGCTGTAAAACGAGCTTTCGATAAATTTTACAGAGAAGAAACGGGAAACATACATACACGAAAAGGTTTTGGTCTTGGACTGAGCTACGTGAAAAGTATAGTTGAAGCGCATGATGGTACCATCGAGTTGACGAGTGAAGTCAGCAAAGGAACAGTCGTAACGATTAAGCTTCCGAACGAATGAGCAAAGGAAAACGCATATTGCTAGTTGAAGATGAGGAGAACTTCGGTTCCTTGCTCCAAAACTATTTGCGCTTGTCTGGGCATGAAGTAGATTGGGCGAAAGACGGTGCTTCAGGATATTCAACCTTTGTTAATGGAACCTACGATGTGTGTATTTTCGATGTCATGATGCCTCACATGGATGGCTTTGACCTGACTGCAAAAATTCGTGCTCGGGGAAGCAGAACACCGATCATCTTTCTCACGGCAAAAAAGATGAAGGAAGACATGATTAAAGGTTATCGCGTTGGTGCAGATGATTACCTGAACAAACCGTTCGATGTCGAGATATTATTGTTGAAGCTCGAAGCATTGTTTAATCGTTCGGGTGAGTCGGTAGGTGTCACGTCGGAAGACCAGTATGAGTTGGGTGCGTATCGCTACGAAGTGAAACCACGTCAGTTGCATTTCCAGGGTAGCACGAAAAAGTTATCACCGAAAGAAGGTGCCCTGTTGGAGATCTTGTGTCGTCACTTGAATGATATAACTCCACGAGAAAAAGCACTGATCGAAATTTGGAAAGAAGACAGTTATTTTACCACGCGGAGCATGGATGTTTACATCGCGAAGTTGCGGAAATACCTGAAGGATGATCCTTCTGTAAAGATCGAGAATGTACACTCTAGCGGATATGGCTTGTACGTCAATACGGCCGCGTCGTCCTGAAAAAGGTGTTATTTGGGAACGGTGAGTTTTGTCATCATATAGTAACTTTCTATTACGGCTGATATAGCTGGGGCATTTTCATCATTCTCAAAAACTTCCAGATAATAATCACCAGGGGATAAGTTTTCGTAAGAAATATAGATCGTATCTGAAGAAGGGCCTTTTAATAGCACCTCTCCAGAAGAGTTCAACAGCCTGTACGTGTAATATTGAGGGTAAGAATACCATTCAGTTGTGTCGACCTTTGGGTTGTGTTCTATTGCCGGAACGACAAACCTTTTCGAGGTAAGGTCTGGGGCTATCTCCTGTAAATATTCCAACTCGTAGTACATCGAGGAAGGAGGAATACACCTTATATACTTCAGGTTCTCTTCCATCCATTCTAGTCGTCTCCAATAGAAATCAAGTACATCGGATATCTGGTTCCAATCGCCTTTTGCAGAGGGTTTCGCTTTCTGATTGGTTTTCCCCCTCCAACGTTCAGTGTCTAGCTTCATGCTTTGTTCGATATGATGGAATAGTGTAGCGGCTTCTCTTTCAAGATTAGATTTTGTCGCCATTTCTTTTATTTCTTGTAGTCGTGAAATACATTGCTGAACAAATTCAGGATCGCACAAGAGTTTGTACCAAAAAGCAGGGAACAAATCGACGTTCTTACTGTCTCTTTTTTGAAGGTAGGTCCATCCTTCCGCGGATTTGTAATTCCCATAATTGACATTTCCGAAAGCTAAATCGAAGTCCCAAACAGGTCCCATGTGGATTTTACTGAGAGTAGAATTATCTTGAGATACTCTGTCTCTGTAGAAATAGACACTTCGTTTAAACCCATCAGGATTCTTACTTAATTCGGTCATCAAGAAGTAGTCGACAAACGAAGCAACATCGATAAAATCACGATAGTGGTAATGGTCTTTTCCTCGAAGTCCTTTGCTCACATTATCAATCGCTTCGTCAAGCTTATCTGTTATGTATGGAAACTCGAATTGTAAGTGGTATCCGTCATCGTAGCTGTTTTTTGGGTAAATGGTCTTTATGGTGATGTTCTCTCCTTGAAAGTTTTGCGGCCAGGATGAATAATTAGGATTCTCGTTATCAAACTTAACTAGGAACGGATCACCGACTGCCCAATCATCCGCTGTTCCAATATCCAGGTCTAATCGGTTCTTATCCACCTTAATCTTCTCCACTAATAAATAGGTTCCTTGAAACTCTCCGTTGACGTTTAGTTTAACATGTCTGTACTTGGGTGAATAGTGTCCCATTCGACTCCAGAGGTTAAATGCCAGAGCGTTCCTGTAATGACTCTTGTCGAAGTACTGAGCAAGCAATATGAAATCTTCTTCTGCGCCAAAATCTAACAATTGACGTGTCAGCTCATTGCCTTCTGCATCCCGTAATTCAATATCATAGCTTTTCTTGGGTGCGTTAAGTGTGGAGTTTCCATGAAATTCTATTCCACAGTAGCCTTGAAAGTCGATCAAGCCGCTCAATGAATCAACGTCGATAGTGATCTCTGCATGGATTTTTTTCTTTGAATTAATCGTTTCTTGATAGGTAATATTGATTTCTGGTAATTCTATGACTGAAGGAAACGGACGTTGGCAATCGGAAGGCAAAGAAATGCCCAAAAAAATGAGTAGTAATGGGATAATGGTGTTGTTCAATTTTGTCTTCACTTTATGCGCTTTAACCAATGGCAGTATTGTTAATCAACTTTCGGTATGAGAATCAAGGATCAGCCGTATGAGCGCGTCAATTTTCTTCTTTACATCGGGGTCTAAACTTTCAAATGTTGGAAATTGACTTCCGCGAATACCATCGATTTGCTCCATGGTTGAAGTATTCAAAATGCGTGTGGAATAACCCCAATTGGGAGAAGTGGTCGAATCCTTCATCAATTGCATTGGCATTAATCCTCCTTTCATTCTTGTCATGATCAGAAAATCAGCATCGGTGTTTTCTAGTATGCTAGCGCAGTGCTTTTTATCGTAAACTCCGTAATACCCTGCGCCTTGCATTTTCTTATACGGGAAGGGTTCTACAGTCACTCGTTCGTCGAGCGTCAAGTATTCTTCCAATGAAGGATTGACATCTCCATCGCGCACATTGTATTCGTAACCGTTGGCGCATGGAATAATCAACACTTTTGGGATGGTAACAGTTTGAGAACTATCCATCTCTTCTTCCAAAGTCGGTGGTGTTGAATCCTGAACTTGAGTTTCGGTCAGATCTACGTCAGAAGGTTCTTTTGATTCACTCGAACAGCTGGATACAAGAAGAAACACAAAGAGGTAGATGGCGTATCTCATGGCAATAGGTCAATTTGAATAATTCCTTAAAATACATATTCATGAGATGATGTATGATTCGATTAAGGACTTTTAACAGATCAGTAGTAAACGCGTTTCTCCTGCTTTTTCAATGGGTGCCCGATGAATGCATGGCAAGCTAGTACTTTCCGGATGATCTACTGCAAGTCGCCATAAGTGACCAATTCCTAGGTTAATCGGTTGAGCATTGCTCTTCGCTTGATAGTGTAAATCGAAGAAATATTCGCTCAAAAACGATTCAAACCCATTTTCTGGACCATCATACATGTTCATTAATTTATTTCGGATTTCAGGAATAGTAATTTTCTGTTCTGCCTGTTCGTTGGGAAGAATGTCACTGGAAGCCCCGTGATAAGTGCACAAAAAGGTAGAGGTCGGAATGGGGGAGCGGTCGACATGGTAGGAATAGACATCCGTTGGAAGGAAGAAATCGTCCTTGTCGTAGGATTTAATGAGGTTGAGAACGGGTAGCGCTCCGTGGTCGGTTAAGAGCTGCATGTCTTGGAGGAGTGTTTTTCTGGCGAGTTGTCCTTGCGGGCTCAATTCCAACCCGCGAAGTTCATTCAGATCCACTTCTTTGATGTTTCCATTAAACTTCATTTTGTTGATGATTTCAGAGAAGTCACCGTGTAATTTTCTTTCCCAACACAGAGCGTTAGTCTTATGGTTGAATACATGAGAAACGAGTTCTTGAAAACTCCCGACTATTCCTATTTGATGACTGTTTTGAGATGAATTTTTCATGCTCATCAATGATAGGCATTTTATACAAAGTCCGATTCATTTTTCGCATTCATATGTCCCTAATTGAATTATACGAAACCAATGTGTAACTAGTGACTTGCATCTTGAACTAATAAGGTGCGATGTAATGATCGACTAATTCAACATCAGTTGATATCCATCCATTTAAGCTGCGAATCCACTTTATCATGCCAACGCCCTTCGAAAACCACCGATCAACGATGTAGGTAGCGTCCGACTGGAGATCGTAATTCCAATCAACAATTGTCCTAACATGAATTACATCATAGTAGGTATTGACTCCAATTGTCATTGAGTCTATTCTATCCAACGTTTCACCTGTCCAGTTTTGGGTGTATGCATGTTCGCCTGATCCACCTTCAATTAATGAATCATAAAAAGTTCCAACGAGTGTATCGAAGATCGGTATTTTTCGCGTTGAATTAGAATCTGGATAATTAAGGATTGCTTTGTCGAATGCTGTTAGGTTGTTGAAAATGTTTCCTTTAGGTAGAATCCACATATCCTCATGGATATAAATACAGCCATTGTACGTGTTTTTAGTCCGGATAGGAACGGCTTCCCATGATGTACAATTATCTATGAATCCGTCATCGTACACCCACCACGACCCAGGGTAGGCCATGATGTAATCAGAGGGAAAAATGGTATCGATATTATTGTTCTGAATAACTACTGGTTCGCAATCTGCTTGGGGTGGATCCTCTTTTTTACAGGAAACGGCAATAATGGATAATGCAAGAAGGGAAATGGTTAGTCTCATACCATTTTTAACGGGCTCAGGATAGATCGCGTTGGGTTTTCAGTGGGAAAAGACGGATCATTCATTATGACTGGCCTAAATTCTTACTTCGCCTTGAACTGTAAAAGAGGTTCTTCATTGAAACGATTCATCTTATTGATGTTTGGTGGGTACGTCGAAGTTAGATCCTCTAAAGTAATGAATGTATCTATTAATTCAGAGAACCTTAAACTGCTCACAAACTCTCAACTATCGGAAATATGACGTAAATCAAGATGATTAGTCGTTTAAAAATGAAATAGGCCTGTAAACGGAATTAGTCATTCAACTTCAAAACAGCCAAGAAAGCTTCCTGCGGAATTTCCACTCTTCCTACCTGACGCATACGCTTCTTACCAGCTTTTTGCTTTTCAAGGAGCTTACGTTTACGAGAGATATCGCCTCCGTAACATTTCGCAGTAACATCTTTACGCAATGCCTTGATCGTTTCACGCGCAATAATCTTCGCACCAATTGCAGCCTGAATTGGAATCTCGAACTGTTGTCTTGGGATCAGCTCTTTTAGTTTGATACAGATTTTCTTTCCGAGCTCGTATGCGTTGCTTCTGTGAACCAATGCTGATAATGCATCAACCTGCTCTCCGTTCAAAAGAAGATCGAGTTTGATTAGGTCTGATCGCTTATATCCAATTGGATGGTAATCGAAAGACGCATATCCGCGTGATACTGTTTTCAGACGATCGTAGAAATCAAATACAATTTCACCCAAAGGCATTTCAAACGTAATTTCCACACGGTTTTGAGTCAAATAAACCTGATTCTTCAATTCACCACGTTTCTCGATACAGAGTGTCATGATTTGACCTACGTATTCTGATTTCGTAATAACTTGCGCCTTGATGTAAGGCTCCTCGAGGTAATCCATTTTGGAAGGATCAGGTAACTCAGAAGGATTATTTACTATGATTTCATCTTCAGGATTTTTCGACAAGAAAGCTTTATAGGATACGTTAGGTACTGTAGTAATCACAGTCATGTTGAACTCACGCTCCAAACGTTCCTGAATGATCTCCATGTGCAACATTCCAAGAAATCCACAACGGAATCCAAACCCAAGTGCCGCAGAAGATTCTGGCTCAAAGACCAATGAGGAGTCATTCAATTGCAATTTCTCCATCGAGTAACGCAATTCTTCGTAGTCTTCAGTATCAACAGGATAAATCCCAGCGAAAACCATTGGTTTCACATCCTCAAATCCTTTCACTGCATTCTCACAAGGGGTTGCGTGATTCGTAATCGTATCTCCTACTTTTACTTCAGCAGCCTTCTTGATTCCGGAAATGATGTAGCCTACATCACCTGTCAAAACTTCCTTTCTCGGACTAATTGACATCTTTAGGATACCCACTTCTTCTGCGTTGTAATCTTTTCCAGTATTGAGGAAACGGATTTTTTCTCCTTTTGAGATCTTTCCGTTCAACACGCGATAGTAAGCGATAATTCCTCGGAACGGGTTGAAGACCGAATCGAAAATCATGGCTTGAAGTGGAGCGTTTGGATCGCCTTTCGGAGCTGGGATACGTTCAATAACAGCTCGGAGTATATCATCAACACCCAGCCCTGTTTTACCCGAAGCTGGAATAACATCGGATTCATTACACCCAATTAAATCAACAATTTGATCTGTCACTTCTTCAGGCATTGCCCCTGGTAGATCCATTTTATTCAGAATAGGAATGATCTCCAGATCGTGCTCCAGCGCCAAATACAGATTCGAAATGGTCTGCGCCTCAATTCCCTGTGATGCATCAACAATAAGTAGTGCTCCCTCACATGCTGCAATGGATCGCGAAACTTCGTACGAGAAATCTACGTGACCTGGTGTGTCAATCAGATTGAGTGTATACTTCACATCATCCTGCGTGTAATCCATTTGAATCGCATGACTCTTAATCGTAATTCCACGTTCGCGTTCAAGGTCCATATCGTCTAGTGCTTGTGATTGCATTTCGCGATCGGAGATTGTTCCTGTCGTTTGAAGCAAACGATCGGCCAGTGTGCTCTTACCGTGATCAATATGAGCGATGATGCAGAAATTTCGAATATGTTCCATAAAAATTGTCGGCTAAGGGTTTTTTAGCACCTGCAAAAGTACAGGAAAAGATCGAGGAAGCCTGAAATCAAAGGGGAAAAGTGCATGATGAGTTATACTCCATCGAATAATGGACTTTCTGTCTTGTTCTCGGTCTTTGCGTGCATTGTTTCCTTCGAATAGTGGACTTTCTGTCCTGCTTTTTGTCGTAATGAGCTTTATTGCCACTTTAAAACGGACTTCTTGTCTTATTCTGAGGTGTTTACTTCACTGTAGGTGAACTTTCCGTTCACTTTCGAAAGTGTTGCTTTTTTGCTTTGTTGAAGGGGCGATCTTTTTTGGTAGTTATGATCTGTGCTTTCCCTCGGACGACGAACTTCCGTTCTGTTCTCAGTCTTCACGAGCTGCGTTGTCCCTCGAATAACGGACTTTGTGGTCCTATTCTCAGTCTTCGCAAGCAGTGCTCTCCCTCGAACGACGAACTTCCCGTTCTGTTCTCAGTCTTCGCGAGCTGCGTTCGCTCTTATAAAACATAAGAGGAGAAAACGGGTGTTTTCTCCTCTCAATACCTAAACTACTACTTATGAAAACTAACTTCTACTTAGTTGAATACTGTAGTTCAAATGCCGTGCCAAAAATGGTAAAGGTACTATGTAAGCATATTAAATTAACATTCCTTAACCATTTATAATATACAAAGGGTACAAATCGAAATATGTACCCTTTAGTATTTTTCTACTCTACTTATTATTACTGAAATTATAACCGTTATTTCAGTATAAAGACAAACCTCTACATGAATGTCTCAGTATTATAACGTGCTAAGAGCTAAATGGTTGCTTGGTAATGTTTAAATGTTACGTAATGGTCTGAAAACATGAAAGGAGAAAACGGGTGTCTTCTCCTTTCAATACCTAAACTACTACTTATGAAAACTAACTTCTACTTAGTTGATTAGTATAGTTCAAATGCCGTGCCAAAACTTTAGATGTACTGTGCAAGCATATCTATTTTAACATTTCTTGGGTGTTGTTGCAGTTTTTAGGAAGTCAGTAGAAGTTCCCCTCGAATAAAGGTCGGCTATTCTCAGTCTTCGCGAACTTTGTTGTCCTTCGAATAACGGACTTCCCGTCCTATTCTCAGTCTTCGTAAGCAGTGCTCTCCTCGAACGACGAACTTCCCGTTCTGTTCTCAGTCTTCGCGAACTTCGTTCGCTCTTATAAAACATAAGAGGAGAAAACGGGTGTTTTCTCCTCTCAA
>JBGCDF010000117.1:0-4121 GCA_045105095.1 Crocinitomicaceae bacterium
TTAAACAGAATTCCTGCGTAAGCCCATTCTGTTAACCACCCTTTGAATTTTGTTAAAATCATGAGGACACCGAGAACCTTGGCTATTCCTAAAGGATATATGATCCAGGTTGGAAACCCGAGTGATACAAAAACGAGTGAAATCTCATCGTAATTGAAGAAATACATTCCCGCCGACATCAACAATAAAGCTGATAGTAAGGCCGTGAAAATCCAATGTGTTATGCGTGCTGCTTTCATATTAGGTTAAATTAGTTACCGTGGTAAATATACATATTTTTTGAAAATTTCAATTCAAAATTCCTATTTCACGTAGTTAGAATGAATCGACAGCTCATGATGCAAGCTGTTTACACTCAAGAATTGGCAGAAAGAGTGTTTAGAAATCCAAATTTAGGCCAGATTTCGTGATATTTTTCACAAATAAATTCATTCGTTTTCTTTAGCTTTCCACAAGAAACCAAGCATTTATCTTCATGAAACTATTGAATCTTAGTATATTGATACTCTTTGCACTCCATATTACGTCGTGCATCACTCCGAAAGATGGATCATCGAAATCGACCGATGAAAAAACCGTGCACAAGATCGAAACTGTTGATTCCATTGAAGGAGATTCACTTACGGACCCCTACACGATTCAAGAAGTTAAGGTTGAGGGTGACAATCTGATCATTGAAGTATGTTACGGAGGATGCGCCGAACACGATTGGAAACTTGTTACCACGAAGAGATACAAGAAGAGTCTTCCTCCTCAGCTTGATCTTCTTTTGATCCACGATTTACACAACGATCCTTGTAAAAAAAGAGATTGTACAACACTTTATTTTGACCTGACGGATGTAAAATATCCTGGAAAACCTACAGACTACACGGTTAAACTAAACATACAGAAATCAAACAAAAGCGTGAATTATGAATATTAAGAACTTCTTACTGGCAGGTGTGATTGCAAGTTGCGCCCAATTTTCACTGGCTCAGATTGAGCATGGAGGAACTCCCAAAAGTTGGATGGAAACATCAGTCTCGTCTGTTGAATTTAATTCTCTTCCGAGCGTAGACATAGATGCACTAAAGGCGGAAGATGCTATCACTGAACAGCACAAAGACATCCCACTTCGTTTCGCCTACGCGCACGAGGTGAATTTCAATCTTGTCAATTCGGGTGAGTGGACCACGGCTTCAGATGGAAGTAAGATTTGGCGCTTGGGGGTAGAATCGGAAAATGCTCATTCATTAAATGTAACGTTTGATCAATTCGTGCTTTCAGAAGGAGCAACTGTGTTCATTTACAATGAAGATAAGTCTGACGTTCTTGGATCGTTCACCGCCGAGAACAATAAGCCTTCACAGCATCTTGGAACTTCTCCTGTTAAAGGAGACAAGATCATCATTGAACTGCACGAATCGCATGGCACTTTGGAGAAAAGCCAATTGTCGATTAGTCACATTGCGCACGATTATAAAAACGTTTACAGTTTATCCAAAGCGTTTGGTGATTCGGGTGGATGCAACAACAATGTAGCTTGTCCTATTAGTAATGGATGGGAAGATCAAGTTTCTTCTGTTGCGCTTATCACCTTAGCAAATGGTACACGCTGGTGCACTGGATCGATGGTCGCAAATACAAGTCTTGATGATACTCCTTACTTTTTGACTGCTGATCACTGTGAAGATGGACAAAATGTTACTACGTGGGTATTCCACTTCAACTATCAAAGTCCAACTTGCTCGCCAAATGCAGATGGATCGTTATCTCAATCAGTTTCTGGTTCAACGCTTCGTGCAACAAATCCAGGATCTGACGTTTGCTTACTCGAGTTAGACACTCCTCCACCGACATCATACAACGTGTTCTACAGTGGATGGGATAAATCAGGAGATGTTCCTCAAAATACTACTGGAATTCATCATCCTTCTGGTGACGTAAAGAAATTCAGTGTTGATAACGACCCGCCAGTATCAAGTGGAAGTTACTGGCGTGTAGTTGATTGGGATGATGGAACAACGGAACCAGGGTCTTCGGGATCTGCCCTATTCGACCAGAATAAACGCATCGTAGGACAACTCTACGGAGGGTTTGCAGCCTGCGGAAATGATGAGTGGGACGAATATGGAAAGGTGAGCGTTTCTTGGGAGGGCTCAAGTTCTTCCGTTCGCCTTAAAGATTGGTTAGATCCGAATAGTACTGGAGTGGAAACCCAAGACGGGTACTATCCAGGATCAGCATCTATTGCTCAACTCGATGCAACTATGAAATTTGAACTCTATCCAAACCCTTCTAACAATGATTTATCGATTCGTACGGACGCAATTATTTCCGATGTAGTTATCTACACGATGAATGGTTCAATTGTTCAACGCGAGAAAACAGATCATTTTTCTATCGAAAATCTGCAAGCTGGAATGTACTACGTACAGATTCATTCGAATGAAGGAACGGCACAATTGAAGTTGATCAAAAACTAAATGTGCTCTAACGATATTGGCTAATAAAGAAAATGCTTCGGTTCGACCGAAGCATTTTTTATTTCTTAACTAGAAAAAATAAGTTAGATTCCTATGTTCTCGGGTTTGCAAACAATTTCACATCATCCCCAGTAACTGTATCACCACATAGGATAACCAAACGCTCAATGATATTGCGCAATTCACGGATATTTCCTGACCAATCTGTTTTCGACAATGCTAGTAATGCGCTCTCATCTAGTGCTTTTCTTGCGATTCCATGCTCTGCACACACCATTGTCAAAAAGTGCTCTGCCAGCATTGGTATATCGTCGCGGCGCTCATTCAACGAAGGAACGTGGATCAAAATAACCGCCAATCGATGGTACAAATCTTCACGGAAGTTCCCTTCATCAATTTCCTTTCGAAGGTCCTTATTTGTTGCAGCAACAACGCGTGCGTTTACTTTAATATCTTTTTCTCCACCAACACGTTGAATTACATTTTCCTGTAAAGCACGGAGTACTTTCGCTTGCGCGCTGGCTGACATATCACCGATTTCATCTAGGAAAAGTGTTCCTCCTGATGCGAGCTCGAACTTACCCTTCTTCTGTTTTACGGCAGAGGTAAATGCTCCTTTTTCATGTCCGAATAATTCACTCTCGATCAATTCAGCAGGAATCGCAGCACAGTTTACCTCGATAAAAGGTTGACCGCTTCTTGTACTTTGATCATGTAGCGAACGAGCAACTAACTCTTTTCCTGTACCATTCGCTCCAGTAACCAATACTCGCGCGTCCGATGGTGCGACCTTTTCGATCATTTCCTTGATTTGAATGATCTCAGGTGTTTCACCAATAATTGAAGATCCTTTGAATCGCTTCACGGTCTTCTTTAATACTTTTTTCTCCTCGATCAATACTGTTTTGTCCTTCGCGTTTCGGATAGTAACCAAAATACGGTTCAAGTCGAGTGGTTTCTCAATAAAATCGAACGCACCTTTCTTGATAGCCTGAACCGCTGTTTCGATGTTTCCATGACCACTTATCATGATCACTGGAGAATCTACTTTTGCTTTCAACAAGCCGTCAAGGACTTCCATTCCATCCAATTCTGGCATTTTGATATCACAAAAAATGATGTCGTAATTATCGGCTTTCGCTTTGTCTAATCCTTCTCTTCCGTTTTCGGCTTCATCCACTTCAAACTCTTCAAATTCAAGAATTTCTCTCAACGCTCTTCGGATTGCGCGCTCGTCATCGATAATTAAGATTTTACTCATGCTTTTTGTGTTTTTACGAAGATAACAATGAATTTAAAATAAGTGGAATTGCTTTCATCAAAGCTGATAGTTTCGATGGAATTAACGGATTATCTTCAAATATTGGGGAGGAGTTTTGCATATTGGTGCATCATATTCGATCCACAATTAAATCGAGTTTTTAAATGTCTTTTACTTTAATCAAACCGCTATGCACTTTGCGTGCCTTTGCGATTACAACCGCCAAGAACACAAAGACGCAAAGGAATGAAGGATCAACGTCAAAACCTGTGGAGAAATGTATGTTTCATTCTGAATACAACATACAGTTTATTTACGATATTCTCTTTTCCAAACAAGATTCAACACTTTTTGGTTGGGCACAAAAAGTGTTCAAAAATGCCCTTTGCGCT
>JBGCDF010000118.1:0-8397 GCA_045105095.1 Crocinitomicaceae bacterium
GTCCACTTGGAGCTGTTGTTCTACCCGTCTGAACTACTTTCCCGCGAAGGGAAGGAAGGATTCGAACCTTCGACCTACAGCGTCGTGTTAAGCATATATGGTTGAACAGCACATTTACAAACAGTGTTTGAAAACGCTACGCGGTTATGTGAAACCGACGTCGTGGGTTCAAGTCATACACTACTTAACTTCTTTTGCACTAGTGTGCAGTATTTTTAGTTAGACCCTCACACCGAATTGTGCGAGGGTGTTTTTTATTCAAAGAACGATGTCATTGTTTTGACAGTTCAAAGGTTTCACTGACCTACGCAATGATTCTGCGTAGGTCCAAATTATGATTGAATTTATCGTTTCAAACCAAAATCTTTCTTTCTGATTTTACACATTCTGCCATCTGTTTGGTGATGAAAGACAATCCCTTCAATGTCCATAGTTGCGAGTAATGTTTCAATTCCTTCAAAGCTGAAATCTGAAACTTCGATATGCTCCGTTCCATGCTTGATTAGTTCATGTCCTGTGATTTGTTCAGGGTTCTTTTGAATCTTTTCTCCGCACAATTCATACGTTCCGTCTGCTTTCTCCGCTAATTGATCAAAAGCAGCGAAGTGCCATTTATCGGAGGCGTCTTCACGGTTGCATTTCACCCAATGAGGATGATGTCCGCTTTTCGAGTCTGCTTCTTGGCAGGGAATGGCATTCTCGGGTAAAGATCTTCCTCTTTTCAGATCGAAGCGTTTGTATAATTCACCATCAAAAATGGCGCAACTGGTTCCATCAAACTTTCGAGTGGCAATTGCTTCTCCGTTAATGACCCAAACGTTGTTTTCGTTTACCTCGTTGATCACGCGACCCAAGTTGCTCGGGTCTTTTTTGAATAATGTGTTGATCTTTTTCATCGTTTCTTTTTTTGTAGGGATAGCAAGTTCCGGGGCCGTAACCCAGTGTTTTATCCTATATCCCTAGTTGTTGTTTCTTCATGTAAGGGCGGACTACTTTTGCGGTACCCCGCCCTTTTTATTGAACTTTGGTGAAAAGATTTCAAACTAATTGTTGGCATTTAAATATATGGCATCTCTTCGCTCGATTTCATAAAATGGACTTCCTTGAACAGTTGTGATTTCTGTAAATCCGTTTTCAGAAGTAATCATCGAATCTTTCTCTGAAATTCCACCTGTATATTTTGTGCCGTAATTTCCTGTTACTTTCTTGGCCGCAGGATCAATGTCTCCCCATTTTATCCGTTCTCCATTGTGAATCGGCTCAACGAAATAGGTACGCCCCGTTCGAAGTGATTTCACAATGAATCTTCCTGTTTCATCTCTGTTTGTTAGAAATGATCTTACTTTTTCTCTTGTTTTCATAGCTACCTATTTTAATTGTTAGTGGAACAGACAGGATTCGAACCTGTATCTCTGGAGCTTCAATCCAGCGCATTGACCAACTCTGCTACTATTCCTTCATTGCTTCGCGTTAGCTCGCATTTATTCTTCGCTGCTCTTCAGCAGCTCTTCATTTGGGTGTCTTCGAGGCTCGAACCAGAGAAAGCACTGCTTTCGAAGACCAAGCGGCAGTGCAGGGACCTAAAGACACCATTTGTACGGAGAGGGAGAGTCGAACTCCCAAAATCTTGTTTCTAAGACAAGCGCGTATACCAGTTCCGCCATCTCCGCATTTATTGTTGTCCTGACACGGATCGAACGTGTGGTTCAAGAGTCAAATTCTTGTGTGTTGCCATTACACTACAGGACATTGTTTACCCCACTAAGGAGTCAGGCTAGTGATTTTGCTCTCGCTTTCGCTCTCGCACTCTCACTCACTCTGTTTTAGTACCCCCGGTGAGATTCGAACTCACGGTATCTCCCTTAAAAGGGGAGTGCTTTAACCAACTAAGCTACGAAGGCATTTATCTAACCAATTTGGCTGCTCGGGGGAATTACGATATCCCGACCTTCTCCTTAACAGGGAGTTGCTCTGCCTCTGAGCTACCAAGCAGTTTGTGGTTCATTGACCCATGAACCACATCTAAAAACATACAACCAGAGCTTTTACAAAACCACAACCCCGAACAAAGGTTGCGCGTGGTCCTCACCCACTCTCCAGTAACCATCCGGCGTTCGTCCAGATGGCTGTTTTTAGTTGACCAGTATTCGTCAATTACTGGTTGTCGAATAGGCAGGATTCGAACCTGCGTGCTCCTCATCCCAAATGAGGCGAGATAAACCGCTCCTCTACTACTCGAAACTAACACTGACCTCTTGACGAGGAGAATCCAAGAGACAGTCGAATTCTGGTATTTCTAGATGAAAAACCCCAGTGTTTTTTGTACTCCGTAGGAAGAGGAAGCACTGCTTCCGAAGACCAAACGTTAGTGCAGGGATTTTCAGCCCTTCAACACTCACTTTCTTCTAGAACCGTACTAACCATTATACGAACGGAGCATTCGTGGAAGTGGTAGGACTCGAACCTACACGCCTGTTAAGGAACAGATTTACAGTCTGGCGAGCCAACCAATTGCTCAACACTTCCATTTTTTTTGCGGAGAATGAGGGATTCGAACCCCCATCACGTTGCCGTGAACTCACTTAGCAGGTGAGCGTAACGAAGCCAGTATTTACCTATTCTCCATTTCTGCGGAAGGAGTGGGAGTCGAACCCACACGAGTCATTAGCTCCGAACGGTTTTCAAAACCGTGGCCACCGCCAATTGGCTTGTCCTTCCAAAGTTTGATGCATAAAAAAAGCATCTCGTTTCGGGAGATGCTCATCATGAATAACAGTGTATATCACTTCATTCTATATGAATCTCCCATCTGTTTTTACTCGGATACAGTTGTTCCTGTGAAAAACGATTCTCTCGTCCTGGTAAGGAAAAGAGTTGTTGTTTACTATGTTTCATTTCTGTGTTCATGTCTTAAGTGTTTTTAACTACTTACTATTTTGTTGTCTTGTTTCGACGGTGCAAATATGAAGAGTGTTTTTTAATTATGCAAGAAAAAAATGAAATTAATTTATTGACAATCAAAGAGTTATCTTAAAAATAAAGCACTAGAAAGTTAGGCCGCTTTACGCAGCTTCTTGTCGTTGTATACAACTGTCTGTCTCCCACCGCCGAAGGCAGCCGCGACGCGAATTGTTTTTACTTTTCAAGTGCTTCTATTCTATGTTATATGCTACTTCATTATTTTTTAAAAAAAAGGTCAAAAAAAAACGCCCAACTTTCGTTAGACGCTCCATTTATTCTTGTTTTAGATCTTTAACTCAACCTTAGATGACAAAAATTCATACAGCGTCCACCTCGTTCTGGTAGAAACGAATAGAGACTATTCTCTAATTGGCGATCTGTATGTGCTTTTATTGTTGTCATATAATTCTAATTCGTCTTTTAGACGCTACAAATGTATAAAAGGATGGCTAATCATCCGAATTTCCAATCATTTAAGTATTTCAAAAAGATCTTAGTAATGTTTCTGGCGTCATCAATTCCTCGATGATGTGTCCCATCCAATTCAAGTTTTTCCATCCATAATGCACCTTTCATTCCTGTATGTCTCTTTAGATTTTTGATATCCGTATACTGATGTTTGATACTGATATGATTGTCGATCCAATCTTCAGAGAGACCATGCAGTTGACAGTCTTTTTTGAATTGGTTTTTATCGTACAATCCCCAGCTACATAACCAATAAGGTTGATCAACATTGATCCACTCGAGAAAATCTGTTAGTACTGCTGGAAAAGAGCTGGCTCCATCCACATCTTGTTGAGTAATGGATGTCAGTTCTGTACAAAAGGCTGATAGTTCAGGGAATAAGTGAGGTTTTACGAAAGCATTGAATTCGCTTTCAACTTCACCTTGCTCGTTTACTTTTACAGCACCGATTTCAATAATTTCATTTTGTCGTTTCAGACCTTTCTGATCCCAACACGTGGCTTCCAGGTCTACAATTATATATTTCATATTAATGTTTTGATTGGTAGAAAGCCTGTCTGACTTCTACCATGATTTGTTCTATTTTGTTTTTGTTTGGCTCGTCCGGTAAGTCCGAAGATGTGTACCATTCAGTCAATTGTTGTTTTTTCGCTTCGGCAGTTTCCACCAGTTCTTTATACTCGAAATTCCCTTGTTTGATGTCGAGCAGAAGTGCGCGATCTGCTCTACGAACGTATACTTTTCCCTCTTTGGCTATTTCTTCAGCCATGTGCAAAAGACGAAAGGTGTGCATCATGTTCTTAGCGTCATAGTTTTTCCCGTGGTCAACCGTGTTTTTGTATCGATCTTCATTTCGTTTTTCGACCCAATCCCAGTATTCTCTATACTTTTTACAATAGATAGAGTATCCATCTTTGTTAAAAAACAGAAGTCCGAGTGCTTTCTCTCCTTTTGGGATAGTGCTCAGTGCGATGTCGTTTGAATCCTCCTTTTTGATGATTCCTTTGTACGGGATGGATGGATTGTGATACAATGAATAACAATCGCGCATGTGAGGCAATCGACTCAACCCACAATTCGATTGATCGATCTTGTTTTTTTCTAAGAAGGATGTTAACTCGATTGATTTCCCCTCAGAATATACATAGCAAAAATCGAGCACCGACTTTCGTTCCTTATCAACTGGGTTAAGGATTTTCTTCTCGAGGCCTCTTGCCTTCTTTATTTGTGAGTACGCGTAATTGGCGAATGACTTCTCACACTTCTTCGAGAGAAAAAGCTCCATCGTGAATCGGTCAAATAGCGGATGTTTGTATCGAACGCAATCCTCAGGCATGTTCAACAATTCTAGCATATTCGGATTGTTATTCAAGCACAGTTCTACGAACTTTTGTAATTCGTAGTAAACGACATCGTTGCGTTCATCATTTATCTGACTGATATAATTTAACCCGAAATATTCAGACTCGGGCAAGACGAAAACTCCCTTTATGTCTATATCAGAAGAGGGCGTATGAAGACCATACGCCCTGCTTCCGCTGATGCATTCAAACAATAGTTGACCTGAATTTTGTAGTTCTTCTACTGTCATGATATGTGTTTTATGAAGAAGCGATTAAACTCCTCATGTTCTACTTTTTGGTTTTTCACGCTGCTTCTAAGATCGTTATTCTCACGTACGACCTCTTTTGCGAGTGCTATGAGTCGATCACTCACTGACTCTTTCGTTTTTTCAGCAGCTTTGGACTTCACTAAGATTAACTCATCGAGTAATTGAGCGTCAACAGGGTCGACCAATGAGTACAATTTTCGAAACTCCACAGGAGGAACGGATTCGTTTTTTAAGATCCAGTTGGCGCAAAGCGCAGTGCGCATGGCATAAAAGTAAGACTTCAACGTCATTTGATCTGAACCGAGTAATTCATCGAACCCTTTGTTCATGCTGTGATAATGATAAAACCCTGATACAGGATTGAAGTTTTCATTTGCCAATTGTTTCAATTCGTCGAGGATCTTGTCTCGATCGATATAGACGATTGGCGAAAACAACCAACCAAGAAGTGACGCATTCGATTTGGCCAGTAATTTTAGGGCTTTTCTCAAATCCCAACCCGATCCATCAAGATCATCTTCCGTCATGAATGATATGGTGTCTTTCGACTCCCATAACCCCAAATACGAATCACGTTCTTGCTTGTACACGAACCGTATATCGTAATCAGAATCTGGAGAAGCAAAGCCCCAGGCCCTGCTCCCAGATTCCACTGCGAAGAGTATGCGAACATTGTGCTCGCGTTCTATTTCATTTAGTTTTTCTAGTATTCTTTGTTTCATACTGCTTTCTTTTGAACTGAACTAGCCTGATTTTCATTCTCTTTGAAAATGTTCATCAAACTATCCAGTGTTAATTGATTTAAGGAAAGATCGTAGTCAACATACTCGTTGGAGTTGCTGATCGTACCACCCAGTAAGTTAATTACTGTTCGCATCATCAAACAATCTTTCCATTGCTGATACAATGCCTGCGTAGCGAGTGCGGAGACCTTATTGTTTCCTGCCACACGAGCTTGACCTGCACCGAAATTCAGTAAGACAAAACTCTGTCGATCTTTTTCCGGTAGCATCAGACCCAGGACCGTTTGGTTTTGCATAGATTGACATTTTACCTCCGCAAAGCGATTGTTCGGATCCATCATGTAGTTATAGTTCACATTATGACCTTTACCAATGATGATCTTATACTCGCAGGTATTCAAACCAGAGAACACATTGGTATTCACCAGTGTCGGGTACATCAGGCCATTATTGGCATACAAGTATTCCACAGCACCATTTGGCGCATTGGTGATATCACCTGAATACATAAGCTGTCCACCTTGATTATAGGTGGAATTCCAACCTACTTTACCACCGATGTTCAGACCGGATAAATCAATGTCTCGAGCACCCCAGGCGTTTTCCCAGTACACACCTACTGCGAGCGAATCACCATAGAATTTAGTACCTGTTGGAATGTTACCTACAAACAATTTTTCAGAAGTTGGTAAGGCATATTCTACGTCTTTAGGCATGTACACTGCTTTACCGTGTAGATTGAATCGCATCTTCAAGTAGTTTTCCAGGAAGTAGTAATTCATCATGGCAGCGTCTGAGTATTTACCTGTTTTCACGAACGATTTACCGTTTCGAATTCTGTATACAAAGGCATTTTGACCAGAGATTCGGGTGTAGCATGCGTTCATCGCTTTGAACAATGCAAACGGTGTTGCGTTATCCAACCAATGCAGATCTTTGTTCTGCAACGCCATGCTTGTAACATGATTTAATGGATTGACAGTCAATGGTACGTGGTACATTTTTGACAACTTTGATATTTTGTTGATCGTCTTCGGACATTTCGCTTTGAATGCCAGGAACAATGGTTTGAATCGATTGAAGATCGTCGCCAATTTTTCCAAACCATGTTGATTGAATAATGCCGATGGATTGAAAGAAGAGTTCTTGATCGCTTCGATAGCGTCATTACTTTTGATCAGCAAAGAATCTCCTGTTGCTTTGTAAATAATGAATCGGAAAAAGCTCAAGGTATTTGTAGGGATTACATTATACGTATCCGCTAAAATCACTTCTGCTTCTTTGTTTCGAATCTCTTCCGCACCCGTGAAACGGTAATCCAATTCATCGAGCAATGCTGCAACAATCGTATGGATAGTTTCCTCTTTCAAGGCAATACCAGACTTAAATAAATCCAAACATTTCTGCGTCAATTCCTCTTTTGAGTAGGCGTTCACTACTTTGAACACCACTTTTTGATCCGGTACTTCGAGCAATTCAACTGGCAAGTACATCTCACCCGTGAAACCCGAACCGTACGTGGAGTAGTAGTGCGCAATTTGATTCAATCGCAATTCCTCTTGAGGAGATCGTTGAATTTTGAACCACGATTTATGGAAGGTTTGATTCAAACCATAACCGTCTAGCATCTCTTTGGAGTAATACGACAAGATGGCTTTCTTCGCCCACACTGCTTTTGAGTCGATGACCAAACCGTTTGATGAAACGAATGGCGCTTGATGTGATTCTTTGGCAACAACTGCGTTAAATAATTCTAATGTTTTCATGTCTTTAATTTTTTAAAAAAGGCGAGGAGTAGTACTAGGGAAAAGTGTAGGAACTCCATGTGCCTTATGTTTGTGAGGATGAGTAGTGAACAAAACCAAATACTCCGAAGAGCTCTGGACTCGAACCAGATTATAGGAACTACTAGTATCCTCGTTTTAATCTCGGCGGGAAGTAATGTTCAATTGGAAGTTGATGTTTATAGGAACCTCCTTTGCCGTGATTTTCATTTACAAACCAAAGGTCTGATTGTGCTGCGCCATGTTTTTGCGTAGTTGTTTTTTATTTCGTTTTTCTTGAGAAAATGTTATTTCAGAGCGTTCAACATATCGTACACCATATTCAACCGAATAGATTCGAAATAATCCATTTCAACATCATTCATCACGAGTTGTTCGATTCTCGAAGAGAACGCTGCTCGCGTGTCCTTTTGAGTTATCCAACTTCTGAGTTCAATAGCTAACTTCTTATCTCCAAAAGGATTCGTCATTTTTTCAGTGTTAGTTTGATAGAAACCATCAAACCATAGGTCTATGAAGTGAAGTGTACTCGGCACGGAGTCTGTATCAATCCAACTTTTGAACAAAGCTGACAGATCAAATTTTCCGTGCAAAAACATGATCAGAATACTATCAATTGTCTCACCTTCAGGTAAAGGGTGAACAGAAAGACACTTTTTAAAAAACACTAATGAAAACTCTTTCAAAAAAGCAGCTTCTTCTTCCGTGCAATCTGCTTTCTTCAATGATTCAAATTTTCTCAATGCTACTTCAGTAGAATGCGAAGGGAATTGAAAATCACTTATCAGTTCCATATAGCGCGGAAGAAAGTGCTTCAATTCGTCAATGG
>JBGCDF010000119.1:0-42628 GCA_045105095.1 Crocinitomicaceae bacterium
TCAGCTCTATCCTTTCGATTGGGCTACTGAAGCACTTAAAATTAAACGGAATCCCAGCAGGTCTTTACTATTTGATGTAATGGTCGTACTTCAAAATTTCAATGGCTTGGACCAAAATGGTTCCACGGAATCAAATGAAAACGATCAAAGTACCATCCAAAGTGTTCATCAAGAAGAGGTGTATAGTAAATACGATTGGCTCTTTTCCATCTTTGAAGCAGAAGGAGGAGGTCTGGAGATGAAGATTGAATACAACACTGATCTCTATGAAGAAGCGAAAATTGAACAGTTCGTAGCTCACTTGGGCATTTTGATTAAGGACATAAGTTCAAATCCTGATAAACCTATCAACGATCTTATATTTTGCTCTCAGCAAGATTGGGAAATACAAAAACAATTTAATCACTTGTTCCAAGAAACTTCATCTACACCGCACGAAGACGTAGAGATAAGTGACAATTATACTAATTGTAAAAGCACAGAAGAATTAACAACACAATCAATCGCAAACTTCTTCTCAGATGTTCAGGTAGGTGCAAATAAAGTTGTCGCAATTATAAATTCAAGCGATTTAGCCACAGCGACAGTCGTAAAAGGCATTCAACAATCCGGATGTCAACTTCTTATGCTTGATTCAGAGACATCACTGGAAGACCTAAAACGTAAGTTGGATTATACGAAGGTCGAAGTTGTTATCAGCTCCACTACCAATTCTCTCAAAGGGGAGCAACTACTCTGGGGATGCAGATCGGTTAAACATTTATTGCAGTTAGATAGTTTACAGCATGCAGCTCAACAAGCAGAAGTTGTTTTTCAGTCCAAATACTGGAATGACCTATCATTTTCGGATACTGTTTTTGAGCAATCTGGAAGATCTCCTCAAACAGATTGGAAAGAAGAGATGAGAATTTTGAACCATGATTTAAAACATCAATTAACGACCACCTCTAAGGTTCTGGAAATCGGCTGTGGAAACGGTCTTATCATGAATGAGATTGCGCCAAAAGTAGCGCATTATACTGGGATCGATTTCTCCGAAAGACAGCTTCAATTGGCTAGGAAGAATAAACGAAAACACAAACTCAAAAATGTCAGCTTAATTGAACTTGCCGCACATGAAATCAATGAGTTAGAAAGTGAACAGTTTGATGTCATTGTTATTTCTCATGTTGCGCAGTGGTTGAATACTTATACCTATTTTGAAACAGTAGTCGAGCTTTGCCTAGAAAGATTAAATCACAATGGGGTTCTCTATCTAAATGGGCTTCCCGAGATGATTAAAAGGAAAACCTTTCTAAAGAAAGCGGATCTGAGCCTGTCTTTAACCGCGGATCTTGCAGAACATGGCTTATGGTTCACAAAGGCATACTTTTCCTCTTTGCGCAAAAAGATGCCGCACGTAGGCACGTTAACATGGGACAAAACGTCAGCTAAAAAGCAAAAACTAAGCGATCACTATCGTTTTAATGTGCGCATTGTCGCTGATAAAAAGCCTTCAAAACGTACTGCTAAAAGTCCAAAATACAGATGGGGAAATCGAGACTTAATCTCGACTCCCTGTACTGCGCCTTCTAGCAACCAGACCTTTGAATGGACATTTGAACATGCGGGAGAACTATACACTTTTAACAATAGGAGTTTCGGACAACAACAAGCTTGGCTTTCTAGGCAGTTTCCCGAATTGAAACAGTTAAAACGATACCATACGGTTCCCCACAGCATATTATCGTTTCCAAGATCTTCGGAAGAAGTATCACTACTATCTGCTTCGCAGTTGTATGATGATGCATTATCCTCAATGGATCATTCTACGGAAATGGCCCTGGTATGTTCCGCGGCAGAACTTATCGGATTAGTTGACCTGTATGAAGCGAATTCGAACGTTTCATTGGTTAACCATTTGAAATTAGTTCTTGTCTTTGAAGGTTTTTTAAGCGATCATGACTGGGCTCGGATTTCTGCTCTTACGCACACCAAAGTCATTCAATTATCAGGACTCCAAAACGCTCCAGTAAAGTGGTTTGTTTATGATGGTACTGAAAAATCATCTGTTGAAGGAATTAAACTAGGCAAACCTGTTCCTTATATGGAAGCGTATTGTTTGGATACTGCAAATGCATGTTTGCCTGCGCTCATAAATGGAAACATCTGTGTTGGCGGCTCAGCTATCCCTACAAATCTTACAGCCCGCTTCAAACATCCTTTCACTCGCAAGGAACATGTCTTCAAAAGTGGATTTCAAGGGCGATGGACAACTACAGGATTGCTAATTATGCACGTACCAGATCCTATCAATTCTTTTCACCTCCATCGAATTCAACTAGCAATTGAGCACTACCTGAATCTACAATCAGAAGTTAAAGGTGCAGTGGCACAAATCATGGATATTGAAAAAGTAAATCCTTCACTTCAAGTTTACATTGAAACAGCAGACAAACAAATAGATTCAACTCAATGGACTCAATTCATTAAGCAGCATATTGCTGGCATAAATATTCCCATTTCCGTTCAGAAAAAAGTACTACCAAAAACTACAGGTGGGTGCGTTATCAAGTCTTTGTTAAAGGAAAATTTTGAAGCACCTGATTCATTTACTGAATTAGAAGTGGCGAAAATATGGAAGGCTGTTTTGAATACGGAGAAAGTGAGTGCATTGGATCATTTTTTCTATGAAGGAGGGAATTCCATACAAGCACTTCAATTGATATCTAAACTGAATAGTGAACTTCATCTTTCCTTATTGGTTTCTGATATTTTTGAATTTCCTACCATTAGAGAATTGTCCCGAAAGATTGGCGATTTATCGAAATCTGAAAAATCTCAAGGAATTCCATCAGTTGAACAGGCCTCTTTTTATCCGATATCTCATGCTCAGAAGCGATTGTGGATTATCTCGCAATCTACTGAAGCTGCTTTGGCCTATTACATTCATGAGACATATCAGATTGATGAATTTAATGAAGAAGTATTCAATAGAACCTGGCAAGATCTTATTGAAAGGCATGAAAGTCTTAGAACCTATTTCATAGAAAGTGAAAACGGAATTCATCAAGGAATCGTTCAACCTGAAGATTTTCAGATCGATCTGGAAACGATAGATCTAACAAACGACTTTCACGCGGATTCAACGATGGCGTACATTTCGCAAGAACGCTCAGAGTACCTGTTTGATTTGGAAGAAGCTCCTTTGTTCCGATTAACGGTATTTAAACTTCCGACTAATCGTGCTGTCGTGCATATTTCGATGCACCATATCATAACGGATGGCTGGTCAACGGTAATTTTAAAGAACGAATTTTTCGAAGTATATTCCAATTACCTCAATGGAGTGCGACCCACTCTTCCTCCACAAAAAGTCACGTATAAAGATTTCTCCCACTGGCAAAACAGTATGCTAGACAGTGGAGACACAACGGCGTCTAAAGACTGGTGGTTAAACCTATTCAGCTCCGAGTTAGAGCCACTTCAGTTGCCAACCGATTTCCCGAGAGTCAGTGCACAATCGAATAGCGGCAAAGTGCATTGTTTTCACATCGAAGAAGAATTACTTACTCCGTTCAGAGCCTTGTTAAAACAGCACCAGGCTACAGAATTGATGGGGCTAATGACTTTGGTAAATATTTTACTCTTTCGATACAGTGGCCAAACAGATATCGTTATTGGCTCTCCAATTACGGGCAGAGAACATCCAGATTTAGAGGATATTGTAGGATTCTTTGTACAAACGATGGCGATTAGAAATCAGTTTTCTAAAACTGATTCAGTTAGTCATGTATTAAAACACGTGAGAGAGGTTTGTCTTGGAGCTTTCAGTCACCAATCTTATCCATTTGATTTATTAGTTGAAGAAATTAATCCTCCGCGTCAAGAAGGACGATCTCCGTTATTTGACGTGATGTTGGTACTACAAAATATCTCTGGACAGAATTTTGACAGTCCCAGTTTCGAAGATACCATTGAAGATCAAAGTGTTCAAGCAAAATTTGATCTTGTTTTTGGTTTTGGAAGCACTGAAAACAATCAGGGCATGAATTGTTCCATTGAATATAAGTCCAGTCTTTACTTACCTGAAACAATTCATCGAATGGCAAATCACCTTAAGGCAATACTGAAAAGTATGACTGAGGATTCCAATTTGCCTGTTTCTCAAGTGAACTTCATGGATAAATCAGAAAGAAACTTCACTCTTTTTGAATCAAATGGTCCAGTAATAGACCTTTCTGATAAGCCGAAAACGCTGGTAGAACTAGTTGAAGATCAAGTGAGAAAAAATCCATCTTCCAAGGCTTTGACATTCAGGAATAAGACTTGGACGTTTAAAGAGTTAAAGCATGCGTCAGACAAGTTAGCAGCAGCTTTAATTCATCATCAGGGAATACAAAAAAATGACCTGATCGGCCTTTTGATGGATCGATCTGACAAAATGATCATTGCGCTACTCGCTATTTTAAAAACGGGTTCTGGATATGTCCCACTAGATGCTAAATATCCCTTAGACAGATTGCATTACATGATAAATGATAGTGCTCTTAAATTGGTACTCACGTCAACTGAATTGGTGCATCTGACAGATGACTGTGAGACTGAACGTTTTTGTTATGACGGTGATGATACGCTCGATATTGATCTTAAAACACACCCCATTGATGTAAACGTTGAAGGTGATCAACCGACTTTTGTCATATACACTTCCGGCTCTTCGGGCGATCCTAAAGGAGTACTGATCAGACATCACAATGTTATTAATACCATTCTCTGGAGTGTCAACTTTTTTAACCCTGAAGGGAAGTATTCGACTTTCTCCAGTACCTCCATCAATTTTGACCTTTCCGCTTTGGAAATCTTTCAGAGCTTGGGAAGTGGCGGGCACCTCATCATAGGCGATAGCATATTTGATTTAGTTGATAAGGATACTATACCGCACATTGATCTAATGTTTGGTGTCCCTTCAGCTATTCGTGAATTGGTCAAGCTAAACGCAATTCCCAAAACGGTCCGTATGGTAAGCATGGGAGGTGAAGCTTTGGACAGACAATTGGTCAATGAAGTGTTTCAACTAGAACATGTGCTCTATGTAAACAACATGTATGGTCCGTCCGAGACGTCCATTATGACCACTAATGCTGCACTCAGCAAAGGAGATTCTACCATCCCTCCAATCGGTAAACCACTCTCAAATATTCGAATGTATGTACTCAATGAATACCTCGAACCCAATCCAATAGGAACCATTGGCGAGTTATACATTAGCGGTGTTTGTGTAGCTGATGAAGGCTATTTAAACAACCCTGAGAAAAGTAAGTTGGTATTCATGGAAGACCCCTTTGTAAAAGGCGATCGCATGTACAAAACCGGAGATTTGGGAAGACGACTCAGTGATGGAAACATTGCATTTGTAGGAAGAGTGGATCAACAAATAAAAATTCGAGGGTTCCGTGTTGAAATTGGAGAAATCGAAGCTCGTCTGGCGATGCATGAAGAGATTAAAGAACTTTCCGTGCTCGCCGTAAAAGATCGTAATGGTGATAGTTCTTTAGAAGCATATGTTTTATCCGAAACAACACTGTCTGGTCATGAATTGAAATCTTGGCTAAAGGAAGCATTGCCGGACTACATGGTACCTCAAAAGTTCATACAGGTGGAAACCTTTCCTCTAATGCCGAATGGTAAGTTGGATAAAAAGAAGCTTAAAAAACTAGGAGGGAAAATACTGACCTCAATTGTTCACGAAGTGAAGGCGAGAAATGAAATTGAAGCTAATCTCTCATCAATAGTGATGGATGTGCTCGGCCTTCCTACAGTTAGTATGACGGATAATTTCTTTGATATTGGCGGTCAGAGCTTAAACGCCATTAGACTGTGCTCAAAGATCAATCAGTTTTTTGACGTATCACTTCCAATAAAAAGCATTTTCAAATTACGAACCATAGACCAAATAGCCCTTGAAATTGAAGCTATCCTTTGGGTTAATACTATCCTGGAGAGCAATCAGGAAACTACCATTCAACAAAAAACAATTGAAATATGAGTGCATTGACAATTACCAATATCTCAGTATATATTCCAAATAATACGGTTTCTATAGATGAACTATTTACATCATTGCCTTCTGATGCTATCCCTTCCCTGAACCTTGGAATGGATGATTATTTAGAATATATCCAATCAGATTTAGGATATACTTCCATAAGAACGGCTGGCAGGCTAAAAGATACGGACTTACTGATAGAAGCCGCTGATCAATTATTTGATCTAGACATTGTTGCTCCTGACGATATTGATTTTCTGTTCATGGCTCAGGAAAGTGATGTCATACAAAAAGAAAATCCAGGACAATTTCTACAAATGGAATTTGACATGAAGGGCGCTAAAATCATGACCATTTCTGGGCATCATTGCGCAAATGTAGATGCAGCTTTATATATGGCGAATTGTATAGCTACCTCCGACCCCTCCATAGAAAAAGTGATCATCTCTGGAGTGGTTACTATACCTTCGGTAGAAGCACGTCTGGTTGGCTCCTATGGAATTCTTGGCGACGCTGCCACATGTATTTTACTGGAGAGAAATGCGAAATCAGGACTTAAGTTAGTAAACCAACACATGGTTTCCGCAGGGTTACTTCATGAGATCGATTTAAGCAAGGATGTCTCCCTTTTACTTTGCAAATATTACACGCTATGTCTGTCTGAACTCATGGAGAAATCTGGATTTTCAGATGAAGATATTGACCACATCATTATACAAAATGCGAACACCTCGCTCATCAACCAATGCTTATCTGCTGTTGACCTTAACCTTGATAAAGTATTTACTGACAACTTAACTACTTATGGACACTTAGACAGTATAGATCTTCCTTTAAACTTAAGAGACCTTATGGAAAAAGGAATCAAAGATGGCGCGCATATTCTAACATTTGGATCGGGCATTAACGGATCTTTCATCGCATCAATTTTTAACTACTCAGCATGAACGAATCAAAACTAATATCACATAATCATACAGATCATTTGAGTCTTCCAGACGATAAAATGAATAAACTAATTACTATACTGAAAACCAGTTCTAAAGGACGATTGCAATACTTTAAAGATGGAAAGGTTCAGATAAAAGCCTTTACTGATCTTTACACAGATATCCAGGGAACCATACGTTTCTTCCAACAAACAGGCATTCAACCAGGAGATCGCTTAGGTATTATTGGCGAAAACTCGCTGGAATGGGTCATTATTGATCTTGCGTGTATCGCTTATGGATTGATCACTGTTCCTTTAGACCCTGTTTCCGATTATGATCTTGACGAGGTGATTACGACATATCAGCTGAAACATGTCCTTACTTCTGATCCCAAGTACATGAGTCATACAACTGCCTCTACCTTTTCAGACATCTATGAAACTCCAAATAATTCAGACCAATTAGCACCACTAAATGACTATGGTCCCAATGACATTCTCACCTTTAAGTTTACCTCTGGGTCAACGCAATCGCCAAAAATGTTAGGCGTTCAAAAGAAAAGTGTAGATGCCGTTCTATCTGCTGTTCAATCCCTTTTTCATCACAATGAACAAGATAAAATTCTGGTATTTCTCCCTTTACACGCTTACCAGATGAGATATTGGCTGTATTCAGCAATCTTGTACGATTTCACACTTCTTCTCGCTCCGAAAAGACATATTTTCTATGCCCTTTCCGAATTAGAACCGACCGTGGTGATGGGTGTGCCTCATTTTTATGAAACTTTAATGAAGATGTTTCTGGAGGAACTAGAAAACCCAGAACAGATCACAGATCAAGACGAGAAGGTTTTTCAGGAAATGACAGGTGGAGCAATTCGATATTTATGGACGGGGTCCGCTCCTATTCATCCCCAAACACTTCAATTCTATTTTGACAGAGGCACTCCGCTTTTTCAAGGGTATGGGATGAATGAAACCTGTATCGTCTCAAAAAACTATTTCAACGCTAATAAAACAGGAAGCGTCGGGAAACCACTTCCTCATATACATATCGAAATTAGTGATGAAGGTGAGATACTGGTCAAAAATCAATTTGAAGTACACACCTCTTATGAACTCTGTAAACCAGGAGACAATGAGGCAACTTTCCGAGATAATGGCTACGTAGCGACAGGTGATTTGGGGTATCTTGATGAAGACGGTTATCTCTACATCACGGGACGAAGAAAAGAATTGATTGTTTTGTCCAATTCCAAAAAAATTCATCCAAACACGGTAGAGAAGTTAATGACTACCTCACCGCATATAACTCAATGCATAATTATAGGAGACTTGCAGCCCTATATCGCAGCGTTGATCTATCCTGAGAATTCATCGGATAGACAGATTATTTCGGATGAAATTTCACGCTTAAATGAAGGGCTAAAACCAGAAGAACGGATCATCAAATTTGAACTGATTGATGAAGTTTTTTCTCAAGAAAATGGCCAATTAACTTCTCAAAATAAATTGAAGCGAAACGCAATTAGTTCTGCGTACAAATCACTTATTGAAACACTTTTTTAACGCATTAAACAACCTTTAGATGGAATCAAACATAAAACAAGAAGTCATAGAAACGCTCATAAGCGTAACAAAAAATAGTACCGCTAATGAATCACATAAACTCAAGGAGGATCTCGGGTTAGATTCGATACGAATCATATTAATTGTCACGAAGTTGACGAAAAAATTAAATGTCAATATCCTTGACTTATCTGACCAGGATTTGGTTGACCTCGATACAGTTACAGATTTAATTCGCCTTTTCGAATCCAAATCCGAAACGTAAAACTCTAAAGAAACAGCGACACAAAACCATTGTATTTTTTAAAACAAGATTAACATGAAAATCGATCATTTATTTAGCCCTTCACTACAGTTAGAAACAGAACGAGTAGTCTTAAGACCAGTTCGGCAGGATGATTATGAAGCATTCAAATCCATCATTTTTGAACCCGACATCTGGCCATTCTATACCATCAAATATGAAACTAATGAGGACCTCGACGGCTTTTTCGTGCGCGCAATGAACGATTATGCATCCAGCGTTCGATGTGCTTTTGCAATTATTGATAAGTCCACAAACACAATTCTTGGCAGTACCAGTTTTGGGAATATCTCTTCTCGAGATGCCAGATTGGAAATAGGCTGGTCCTGGTTATGCGAGGCTGCCAGAGGCAAAGGTATAAATACTCATACCAAGTTTCTATTGCTCGAATATGCTTTTGAAGTATTGAAAGCAGTGCGCGTAGAATTTAAAACAGATGTAAAAAATTCTGGAGCACGAAAAGCGCTTGTGAAATGCGGGGCGACAGAAGAAGGTGTTCTTAGAAGTCATACTCAAATGCATTCTGACAGAAGGCGCGACACCATTTTTTACAGTGTACTAACAAATGAATGGCCAGATGTTAAGCAAGAAATATACGGTCAAATTAAATCACTTAATAACACATCTTATGAATAGAACCCAGAATAAACTGAACCAACCTTATGATTTGGTAGGTGTTGGCATTGGGCCATCCAATTTGAGTACGGCTGCGTTATTAAGTCAGGTAGATCAAGTAAACGCTTGTTTTTTTGAAATGAACAAGGAGTTCAATTGGCATCCTGGAATGTTATTTCCTGAAGCCACTCTCCAAGTGTCGTATTTAAAAGATTTAGTGACTTTGGTAGATCCAACCAATCCCTACTCATTTCTCAACTTTCTTTCGAGTAACCAACGTCTTTATCGCTTTCTCACCGCTGGATTTAGTAAAATCAAGAGACGAGAATTCAATCAATATCTCAGATGGGTTTGTGATTCAATGGACTCCTTAGAGTTCAATTCGAAGGTCGAAGATATCCAATATGATGCAGGCATGTTTTCCATTCAAACGAATACGAAAACTGTCTTTTCTAAAAACTTGGTCATGGCTACAGGTTTAACTCCCAAAGTACCAGACTGTATTCGCCCCTATCAATCCTCGCAGGTTTTTCATGCGATTCATTACTTAAAACAGAATGTTGACACTAAGGGCAAGCGTATTGCCGTGATTGGTGGAGGACAAAGTGGTGCTGAGATCGTCCATAAACTTCTTTGCAAGCAAGAAGATGCACCTTCGAAACTTACTTGGGTATCAAGCAGACCGAGTTTTGCTCCCATAGACGATTCTCCGTTCGCGAATGAATATTACACACCAAACTATTGTGACTATTTCTATAGTCTTAGTCCAGATTTAAAAGACAAACTTAACAGAGATCAGACTTTATCTAGCGATGGAATTAACATGTGTCTTCTGGAGGATATTTATAGAATAATCTATGAACTCGATTTTATAGAAGATAAGAAATTAGATGTTGAACTGATGCCAGATTCGAGATTGATGGAAGTACTCCCAGTTGGAAATACCTTCAATCTTGTTTGCGAAAAAAAGCTGAACAAAGCTGTGCTATCTACTCAGGTGGACATCGTCATTCTAGCCACTGGATTTGAATATAGAGAACCGGTTTTTCTTAATTCAATTAAGCATCTTATAGACTACGATAACGATCGATTTAAGGTCAATCCAGACTATTCAATTCAATGGAAACATCAGAATTCTAATAAGATATACATTCAAAATGGTAGTCGTCATGTGCGAGGTGTAGCTGACCCAAACCTGAGTCTTATTGCATGGAGAAGCGCTAAGATTATTAATAGTCTATGCAAGGAAACTGTGTATAACATTGAAGATGAATTTCCAGTATTTGATTGGTTCGGCAGTAAGAATGGTTTGAACAACGTAACAAACTCTATCGCAATTGACTCCTAATCGTATGGAACCACTAAAGGAAATTATATTAGAAGGTGATGCATACCAAAAGGGATACTCTCATGGCGCGCAGTTGAAAGAGACCATCCAACATTTTGTTAAAGATGGCAGAGCCAGAACGAATGAACTCCGCGCTGTACCGCTAACGGATTCAGAATTCGGTGCATTTATCGGATCTCATGCAGCCATGATAGAGCAATACGCTCCTCACCTAGCCATTGAACTCAAAGGTCTCGCCGAAGGAGCGGAGATTAGCTATGACGAAGCGGTGCTCCTTCAAGTACGATCAGAAATTATTTATTCGCACAATTTCTTTTTAGATGCGGCTGAATGTTCAACAATAGGAATACATCGTAACAACGAAACCATGTTGGGACAAACAATAGACTTACCGGGAGAACTAGCGCCCTTAGGTCATGTGTTTCGCATTAAGCCCTCATCTCCTGATCAGCCAGAAATATTGATGTATGGTTTTGCAGGCTTATTGGGATATGCCGGTTTGAATTCCAGTGGCCTATCACTCAATATTAATATGCTTACCTCATCTGGTTGGAAAGCAGGTGTACCTCCGTATTTACTATGTCGATTGATTTTAGAAACGCACTCTGTGGATGAAGCAATTTCCGTTATCAAGTCCATTCCCAGAGCCAGCTCCAGATGTTTCCTTATTTCTGATAAAGACAGGATGGTCACCGTGGAAATGACACCAAATGACTATCAACTAATTGAAGGGGACCTACTCTACCACACCAATCACTATTTAGATGACCGACTAACTGAAGATGAAACACTTCATTTTCTGTTTAGGAATTCTTCCATCAAACGTTTGAATCAATTAAAACACCTGACCCAAGACAATTTACCTCAAACTGCCGAGCACTTATTCGATACCTTCAGTGACCACAGCCTTTTTCCGATTGGTTTGTGCGCGCATTCTGAAGGCAACATGAAACGACAGGATACCGTAGCGGGTATCGTAATGGAACCTCAAAAAGGGATGTTACATGCTCGAAAGGGCCATCCCTGCGAAACGAAAACAAACACATTTCAACTTCAAGTCAACATTCACAACCATGGAAAAACTGAAACAACTTGTTGATACAACGTCAGAATGGCTCTTTATTCCAGCTATTCCCACTCCGAACGGTAGAATTCATTTGGGGCATATAGCAGGACCATTTCTAAAGTTGGATATTATAGCCCGAGCACAGCGAAGATTGGGCGCACAAGCGCATATGCTAAGTGGTTCAGATGTTTACGAATCACACATCCTGAAGAAAGCTGAAGAAACCGGAAAAACTCCTGAAGAAGTCTGTAATACATTTCATTTGCTTGACATGGCAGATTTAGATGCCCTGAACATCGAATTTTCAAACTATTTTAATCCCTTGTCAGAAGAGTTAAATGCGCACTACCATGCATTCCACAAATCCTATTTGGACAAACTTGTAGGTACTGGAAAGACCTCAGAACGCAACGGGAAATACTTATACTCACCTGGGGCCGAGAGATTCATTCTAGGCTGCTGGTTATCCGGAGAATGTCCAAATTGTCATGAACCATCTGGAAGCTATCAATGCGAAAAATGTGGCACGCAATATCAGCCAGAAGAACTGATCAATCCTTACTCCAACAACAATGAGTCTGATATAGAAATTGTTGAAACACCTTCGCTCTTTCTCGACATTTCGGGGGTTATGGATCGCGTGGAAGCTAAATGGGAATCAATGGGAGTTCCCGAGAACTTTAGAGAAATTTGCCGATCGTTTTTTAACGATCAAAAAGGCGCAATAAGATTAACCAATCCAGATGAATGGGGAGTCACGTATCCTGTTAAAGGTTCAGATGTGACTCAAGTAGTATTCACCTATTCGAGCCTTTACATTTACTCGCTATTCGTCGGTGAAGTTTATAAGAAGTATATCTCTAAAGAAAACAAGAATGCTTTTCATAAAGATTCAAACTTAAAAATTGCCATTTCTTTCGGTATTGATAATACCATTCCTCATATAATGACGGCTTTAGCACTTGCTTTCACTCTGCCAGAGTATAAAAGCTTTGATTTTTTCGTCCCAAATTATTTCTTTCACCTTGAAGATGACAAATTTTCGACTTCTCGTGGACATGTGATATGGGGAGCAGATATTATCAATAAAACTGCCGTTAGTGCAGATGCACTTAGATTTTATCTTGTTCAGCAATGCCCTGAGGAATCGGCTACAACGTTTAGCGTTAAGCAATTCCTCCAAACGAACAATGAACTTTTGTGTTCGCAATTACAGAAAAAAGTGCAGGATACATGGGAACATGTAGACGGTTCTCACATACCAGCCATAGACTCGGATCTTGAAGATCGGCTCTATGTTGCTGTAAAAAGTCAAACAAAATGCATGACGCCTCCCACTCAAGAGGCTAGAAATAGCAATCTGTTTATCATAGAATGGCTCAACTATCGTGACGAGGTAAGTCAAGAGCAATTAACTTGGTGGATGAAAGGTCTCGCCTTGTTAGCCTCACCTATTATGCCTGATTTCGCCCGCTCTATTTGGAATCATTTGGGCAATGAAAACCAACCCAACCTTCAAGATTTCTATAACCAGAAACCATTTGTGAAATCGCATTTACCTATTTGGTTTAACGAAGTGAGCGAAACAGATTTAACCACCGTATTACCCGATTCTCTAATTATAAATAAGCAACATGATAAAGCAATCAATACCACAACTTGATTTCCTTCCACCATTTGGTGCAGAAGGCAGTGAAGTTTTTGAAGTCAATATGGATGAACAGGTTAAGGCACCCTTTAAAGCGTCCAGATGGTCTGTCTCTCCAGGATTTAGTTCACCTGTGGATCAACATCAAGTAAGAGAGTGTTGGTTCGTAGCCTCAGGAAAGGGTGTGTTGACGTTCAAAGGAGACATCAAAGGAGACATACAGGCCGGAGATGTTATTCATTTTAATCCAATGGAAAGTCATCAAGTCTATAATCCAGGTGATGAAGCATTAATCATTTTCTCAGTTTGGTGGGACGAGCATGAAGCATAATACACTGACAACAACATTTGATTTAACGGTTATCGGCGGTGGTATCATCGGTGCATGGACTCTGCATTTGGCCAAAACAATGTTCCCCGATTGGAATATTCTTCTTTTGGACGCCAATCTAGTCGGTAACGGTGCGTCTAGGTATTCAGCTAGTCTAGACATGCCGGGAGGACATACACCTCTCCGAAAGAGACTGGTAAAAAGTAGTCAAGAAAATTGGGGGAAATTGCTGTCCAATGATTCCACGCTTCCCATAAGAGGCATAGATGCCTATGGCATAAGCAAAAAAGAAGAATTAGCATCCATTCGCGGGCATTTCTCTGGACTCATCAATGAAGAAGGCGATCATGAAGGATATTTAAAAAAACTGCAAAGCTTTCTTCCTGGGATGGATGTTACAAGTGATCATTCTTTGTTCCAGGTTCCGTTTGCCCAATATGCCTTCCAAAACACCATAGCTGAACAATTAATCTCAAACTTAAGGAGAGAGGAAAAGTGCACCGTCATTGAAGGGTTTGAAGTAACATCTGTTTCAACCGCTGAAGATGATTTAACACTTACATCAGTCACTGGAATTTCGATTAACACGAAAAGGGTTGTTGAAGCTACTGGTCCCTGGATGTTGACTGGCCCAATGGCAGACAAATGTGTTTCACTAGGTGCCAGAACAAAAAAAATAGTAGCGCTACACATAGAGAAAGAGCCTCATCCGAACGCTCCTGTCGTCTACTCGTTCGATAAAGATGCTTTTTTGATGCCTCGTCATGAAGCAGGTCAATGGTTATTCAGTTTTCGTCGGGAAGCATGGGATGTTTTTCCAAATCTTGACGATCTGAAGATTAATTCAGGTGACTTGTTAGCAGCCAAGAAAGTACTCAACACCTTATACTCTCCCTTTAGTAGGCTGATTTCTGGAGGGAGATCATTCTGTGATACTTACGGCCAAAATAATGATCCCATCATCGAGACAATTTCAGAAAAGGGAAATTATGTCATTGCTGGCGGAGGGTCAGGATCAGGGTTTCGACTAGCTCCAGGAATAGCTTTGGAGGCACTTTCGCTTTTAAAATGAAGTGAGCTGACATAGCCTAACGCAGAAAGCCCTCGAATTTCATTCAAATCGATCTCCAAGTAAATATTTTCCTAAGGTCTCGCATTACAAAAATCAATACACCACTATTCGAATAGTAGATGTAAGGCCCTGCTATAACATACAAATCAACAAACAAAACTTCCTCAATCAGGAGCAAAACAAGATCTCATATTTCTTAGATTGATGCTTCATTTTTATTGATTAACACAAATCAATACCAGCATTTTGTGTAACTTCACGCTGAAGAAATTAAACATTTTAACAAATTTAAAGAGGCTAATATGCACTCATGATAGTAGTACTATTATATTTGCAACTCAAACTTCCATAGGTCAACCTTATGCTAAGGACGAAAACGATAAAAAGGCTAACAATTCTGCGCTTAATCGCATTCATTGCGATTGTCTCATTCTCGTTTGAGTTGTCTTCCCCTATTCTCTTTGCAGATGATATTGAGATAGAGATCGTAGACCTTGATTTGGAAGATGATACCGAGTCGGATGACGAACTTACCACCAACCATGACTTCAATATTCCAGAAACACTAGACGACATTGAATCGAATCGGCATGAATGGGACTCAATTGTTATATCACTGCGAGATCAACATTTGAAGGAACTCTCCACTCCACCGCCCGATTTGATCTAAAACCACACTGCATTATAGGCTTCACAAAGCCCTCATAAAAACATTCATTTCACATATAATTATATGGCTCAAGAAAGAGTAGCGCCTTTACATAGATTTTGGCTTCTTATTAAACCAGACAAACGAGAAATTCGCAATGTCTACGTATATGCAATTTTCTACGGTCTTGTTCAGCTATCCTTACCGATAGGAATACAGGCGATTATCAACCTTATCCAGGGTGGTCAAATGAGTACTTCATGGGTTATTCTTGTGATCTGTGTAATCGGTGGGGTTGTCATAAACGGGATTTTACAAATTGCCCAATTACAGATAGTAGAGCATTTACAACAGAAGATTTTCGCCCGAGCAGCGTTCGAATTTGCCTACCGAATTCCGAAAATCCGTATGGAGGAGCTATACGACAAGTACGCTCCAGAATTGATGAACCGATTCTTCGATATCGTTTCAGTTCAAAAAGGTTTATCGAAAATGCTCATTGATTTCTCTACGGCCTCTATTCAGACCATATTTGGCCTGTTCCTCCTGTCGATGTATCATCCATTCTTCATCATTTTCAGTTTGATTCTGATTGTTCTGATCTACGCGATCTTCAGATATACTACAAGGAGAGGATTGGAAACAAGCTTAAAAGAATCCAAAAGTAAATACTACGTAGCATCTTGGTTGGAAGAACTTGCACGCGCCAGTATTAGCTTCAAGTTAGCCGGAAAAACAGACCTTCCTCTGGAAAAGACAAACTATGAAGTTGAGATGTATGTCGGTGCCAGAGAAAGTCACTTTAAGGTACTGAAACAACAATACATTTTAATGGTCATTTTCAAAGTGATTGTAGCTGCAGGGCTTCTCATCGTGGGAAGTTTGTTAGTAATGGATCAACAAATGAACATTGGTCAATTCGTCGCCGCAGAAATTATTATTCTTTTGATTATCGGTGCAGTAGAAAAAATCATGATGAGTCTTGAAACAATCTATGATGTAATTACTTCTCTGGAAAAAGTCGGACAGGTTACTGATCTTGAGTTGGAGCGCACAACTGGAAGAAACATTCATGAAATTGCGACTAGAGATGGTCTCAAAGTAGAAGTTTCCAACGTCGATTTCCATTATCCTGGACAGGAAAAATACGTTTTCAAAGATGCTTCCATTACAATCAACGATGGTGAAAATGTGGTTCTTCTGGGAGACGGTAGTTCTGGAAAAACGACCTTCCTTTATTTACTAGGTGGACTCTACCCTGTGCAAAAAGGAACGGTTGCCTATAACGACCTCCCTTTGGACAGTTTGAATCCCATTCACGTGCGTACCTTGATTGGTAACTGTTTATCCAATGAAACCTTATTTGAGGGAACCATTTTTGAAAACATCTCAATGGGCCGTGAAAATGTTTCCTTTGAAAACGTACGATGGATCGCTGATAAACTCAATTTGACGGATTACATCAAATCTTTACCACAAGGATTCAATACTCAAGTTCTGGCTCAAGGACGATCCATCTCCCGTGGGAAAATTGACAAACTCATTCTCGCCCGAGCCTTAGTTGGAAACCCCAAATTGGTTCTGATCAAAGATGCTTTCACTTCTCTGAGAGAAAAAGAACGCTACGAAATTTATGAGTTCCTCACGGATAGTTCAAACCCTTGGACCTTAGTAGTTTCTTCTAGTGATGAAGAATTGAAAAAGTACTTCTCGCGAGTGATCATTGCCAAAAATGGAAAATTAAACGAATTAAACTCTTAGCCATGTTGAATATTTCAAAGCACAGCGTTTCAGAGAAAGTTCGCTCAAAAAAATACAGCTCTCTCGAACTAGTCGAAAGTAAAATAGCTCCGTCCGCTCTTAAACGGGCGCTCAAATGGTCCTTCTTCATAATTTTTGTCATGTTATTAATGCCATGGACGCAGAACATTCGCTCCTATGGGTCAGTAACAACACTAAAACCGAATCAGAGACCGCAAAGCTTAAATTCAGTTATTGCAGGACAGATCAAGAAATGGTATGTGCAAGAGGGTGATTTCGTTCAAAAAGGTGATACCATTCTTCAAATATCCGAGGTGAAAGATGCCTATTTTGATGAGAATCTTCTCCAACGAACAGAAGATCAGTTGAAATTCAAAAAGGAATCCATAGAAGCATACAACGACAAGATCAAAACCCAGGATGAACAAATGGGCATCCTTCGTGATCAGCGAGACTTAAAAATCTCGCAGTTGAGAGTAAAACTTCAACAAGCTGAATTATACGTTCAGAATAACAAAATTGCATTCGACGCAGCCAAGGTTCAATACCAGACAGCGAAGGATCGTGTGAAACGTATGGACAGTCTCTATCAGGCTGGATTGAAGTCACTGACAGATCTAGAAAGTCGGAGAATCAAAGTTCAACAAGCCGCCTCATATGAAACAGCTGCGAAAAACAAATTGTTAAACAGTGAATCTGAGTTAATTGCTATTAAGATCGAGATTTCGAATATCGACGCGAAGTATCAGTCTGATGCAAACAAAGTACGATCAGAAAGGTTGAGCACACTTTCTACTCGTTTGGACACAGAAACGAACGTCAGTAAGCTGGAAAATCAATACAGCAATTACGTTTACCGACAAGGTTTATATTTCATCCTAGCTCCTACCGATGGGTACATTACAAAAACCAGTACGAGCGGAATCGGAGAAACGATAAAGGAAGGACAAGAAATATTGAGTTTAATGCCTACCTCGTATGAATTAGCTGTTGAAATATACATAGACCCGATAGATTTGCCGCTTGTGAAGGTTGGTGAGCACGTTCGACTTCAATTCGATGGATGGCCAGCAATTATCTTCTCGGGATGGCCGAATGCGAGTCATGGTACATATGGAGGACGTATATACGGTATCGATCAATTCATCAGCAAAAACGGGAAATATCGAATTCTCATTCAACAAGATCCTGAGGATCATCCGTGGCCAGAAGCACTGCGTTTCGGAGGAGGAACTTCTAGCATGATACTCTTAAATGACGTTCCGATTTGGTATGAATTGTGGCGAAACATTAACGGGTTCCCACCAGATTATTACACAGGTAAAGACACACAAGAAGCTGAGGCGAAAGCAAAGGAAAAGAAGTAACAATGAGATTTACCTTGAAGTATATTGTCCTTTTATTAGCAGTCGGATTGGTTGTAAAATCATCCGTAGCGCATAGCCAAGACTCAACGATGTTAAGCTTTCAAGAGTTTATCACCATTGTGAAGGAAAACCATCCGATGGCCTATGTTTCAGAACTGAAAGGAAATGAAGGAGAATTCCTCATTCGACAGGCGAAAGGAGGTTTTGACCCGAAACTGGGAGGAGATTTGAATCAAAAGTACTTCGACAACAAAAACTACTACAGTCATCTTCATGCTGGATTAAAAATTCCTACATGGTTTGGAATCACTGCTCAAGTAGCTTATGATGAGAACTCAGGTGTGTTCTTAAACCCTCGAGATTATACCTCAAATACGGGTTTATGGAGTGCTGGTCTGGCAATCGAATTAGGAAATGGGTTATTAATTGATGAGCGGAGAGCGGAATTACGTCAGGCTAAAATCTACGCGAATAGCACCCAGCTTGAACAAAAATTGATGCTCAACCAATTAGTATTTGATGCATCCGTTGCCTACTACGATTGGTTCAAAGCCTACAGCAACTACGTTATCTATGAAGAAGCCGTAATCAATGCGAATGATCGATTTGAAAATGTGAAAGGCTTGAGCCAGTTTGGAGATAAACCGAGTATTGATACCTTGAAGGCCCTAATTTTCTTACAAGAACGACAACTAAGTCTGGAACAAACGCGTTTAGAATTGGCGAATAAGCGTGCATTACTGGAGGTGTTTCTATGGCAAGATGGTTTTATTCCTTTAGAGCTTGATTCAACGCTACAACCGGAACGATTCGGTGAGTTTGCCACTTCGGTACCTCCTCTTGTTTCACCAGAAATGATGGACAGTATTTCGTCGAATCATCCAGATTTCCTGATCTCTCAAAACAAAATGGAAATTTCAAAAATTGATTACCGCCTGAGCCGTGAACGATTGAAGCCAAGTGTTCAATTGAAATACAATGCATTGAGCACAAACGGAAATCAAACACCTTTAGCCGATTATTCCTTAAGTAATTACAATTGGGGAGTAAAGGTGGCTTACCCTATTTTCACACGAAAAGAACGTTCGAAAGCGAAACTTACTGGACTAAAACTGGAAGCTCAGGAAACCAAGCTGGGATTAAAAGGAGCCGAAATAGCATACAAGGTTCAAACTTCTTTCAATGTTTGGTCAAGCACTGTCAGTCAGTACGACATCTATCGTCAAAGCATCCAAAATTATACGGATCTCCTCTCCTCTGAAATTACCTTATTTGAGATTGGAGAAGGCTCTATGTTCTTGGTCAATCTGAGAGATCAGGAATTGATCGATGCAAAATTGAAATTGGTAAAAATCGCAGTCCAAAACAAACTAGGACAGGTTTGGTACGATTATGCTCGGGTGAATATCTAGTCGTGTTCACCAATCTTCCTATCTTTAAATCATGACTATTCGAAGAGCAGAAAGAAAAGATTTAGAAGCTATGGTTAGCATGATTGCCGACGATCCTTTGGGAAAGAAACGTGAGGCATTCGAAATCCCCCTGCCGAAAACGTATGAAACTGCTTTCGATGCCATTTTGAAAGATGCGAATCAGGAGCTGATGGTGCTTGAAAATGAAAATCAAGAAGTAGTTGGAACTTTACAATTATCCTTTATTCAATATTTAACGTATCAGGGAGGCATTCGAGCGCAAATTGAAGCCGTTCGCATTCGTAAGGATAAGCGAGGATTAGGAATTGGAAAAATGCTTTTTGAATGGGCCATTGAACGCGCCAAAGAGCGAGAGGCACACGTTCTTCAACTCACTACGGATAAACAACGGCCAGATGCCTTACGGTTTTATGAGGATTTGGGCTTTGTTGCAAGTCATGAGGGGATGAAATTGCATTTGGGTTGAAATCACACTACCTTCGCGCCCATGAGCTCGACGGCAACCTATTTTACCCCTTTTAACTCCAGTATTGAAGGAATTTCTTTGCCCGAAAAGTTCACCTTTCCTTTTTACTACGAACCTCATCCTCTGGCCATTCAAGCTGCTGAGCAGTTACAAGATTACATTCAAAATACCATCGACTGGAATCACAATTTTGGCCTTGATCCAACAGTAGAAACGCACCCAATCGGCAAGATGTTTGGCGTACTAGTCGTAAAGGATCAAGCAGGACAAATCGGTTTTCTCTCTGGCTTTTCGGGTAAGATTGATAACGGAAACCATCACGTGGGATTTGTTCCTCCAGTGTATGATATGCTTGCAGAGGATGGTTTCTTCAACAAAGGAGCGACGGAATTGACCGTAATGAACAACCGTACGCGCGAGCTCGAAAGTTCTGAGGAATACAAGGAAGCGAAAACACTTCTTGTTACACTCGAAAATCAGGCCGAGCGTGAAATTGAAGACCGTCGCTTGCTGCGTGTTGCCAATCGAAAGACACGGAAGGAACTCAGGTTGAAATCCATCGAGGAAAACAATGGAATACTTCCCGTAGAAGTAGAAAAACAGATCGTTCAACAAAGCATGCAGGACAAGTTTGAGTTGAGAAAACTGACGGAAGAATGGTCTGAAAAGATTGGCGCTCAACAAGGAAAATTGGCAGTGTTCGAGGAAGAAATCAATTCGCTAAAAAAGGCACGAAAGCTGAAGTCGAATGATCTTCAAAAACAAATTTTCGACAATTATCATTTCCTCAATAGTGAAGGAGACGAGAAAAGTTTGTGGACCATTTTTCAAACGGAACTGCAAAAACAACCACCTGCTGGTGCTGGAGAATGTGCCGCCCCGAAATTGTTGCAATACGCATATCTGCATAATTTGACCCCAATCGTGATGGCTGAGTTCTGGTGGGGTGTTTCTCCGAAATCAGAAATTCGGAAACATGGCCACTTCTACCCTTCTTGCCGCGGTAAATGCGAACCGATTTTAGGTCATATGCTCAAAGGCTTAACTGTTGACGACAACCCAATGTTGGTGAATCCAGCCGATGGAAAATCTCTACCCATCGTATTCGAAGATGATCATATCATTGTTGTAAACAAGCCATCGAACTTTCTCTCCGTTCCAGGAAAAACGATTTCGGATTCGGTGTATTCCAGAATCAAAGAACAATATCCTGAAGCAACAGGACCTTTGATCATTCATCGTTTGGACATGTCTACTTCGGGGATTCTTCTTCTCGCAAAAACCAAAGAAGCGCACAAGTACATTCAGTATCAATTCATTCATAGAATGATCGATAAAACGTATATCGCATTATTGAATGGTGAACTAAAAAAAGACTCTGGACTCATTGATTTGCCCTTGCGCACCGATATTGACGACCGTCCGAGACAGCTCGTTTGCAATGAGCATGGAAAACCTGCTCAAACAGAGTTCAAAGTACTTTCAAAAGAACACGGTAAGACGAGAATTAAATTTCATCCGATCACAGGTCGAACGCATCAATTGCGGGTTCATGCAGCGCATTCTTTAGGGCTGAATATGCCTATTTGGGGAGATGATTTGTATGGAACGAAAGCGGATCGTTTGTATTTGCATGCGGCCTCCATCACATTTAAGCATCCCGAATCGAAGGAACCAATGACAATAGATGTCGTTCCTGATTTTTGATTCAAGATCTTAGAGTGGAAAGGATGACTTCGTTTATACATACAGTAAGCCAGTAATGCTTTCCGAAAAAACAAAACGCCCGCTCTGACTAGAACGGACGCTTTCTACTTTTTTATAGGAGGAAGTCTATTTAAACGCTTCCATCATTTTCTCAAGGTCTTTTGGATCCAAATCTTTCAATTTCTCCAATTCTGCTTCGAGACCTTCCATTTCACCTTCTAATCCATCGAATAATCCTTCAGTATCCATGTCTTTAAAACCATCCATCATGTCTCCAATTGCAGAAGAACTCATCATTTCCTTCCCGAATTCAACAGTACTTAGCTTCTTCATTTTTGAAAGATCGAAATCCGTTAATGCGCTTTCACCCTCAGTAATTTTCGTTACCTCAAATGTTCCCGTATTTCCATCAACAGTGAATGATCCTTTCATTGGGAAACCGATCATCATTTCCTCTGCTCCCAATTTTTTCAATTCATCCATCATTTCAAGATTCCCTGTCATTCTCTCTAACATCGTTTTGCTCACCCAAATAGTAGCGTTTTCAACGTCTTCTACCTTCTCAGTCAATTCGTACTCATCACACGTCAATCCATTGATTTCCTTCGTGTTCCCCGTCTTTTTTAACTTTGAGAACAACTCTTTCTTCATCTCCTCTACTTCCTCTTTCGACGGAAGCTCACCTTTCATGTCATCCTTTTCGATTGGGTTTTCCATGTAGACACCTTTACTTGGGCTGATCGTGTAGGTCATGTTGTTTTTCATGTCTACCATCATCGCCATATCCATCCCCATGAATTGCTCTAAAGCATCCAAACGGTAAGTCATTCGTTGATTTTCGGCATCCATCGTCACGGAACCATTTGAATTCATCCCCATCATATTGGCTTTAAATTCAATTTTCCCAACGAATGGAGATGTGTCTGAATCCGCTCCTCCACAACTCGTCAAAATAGCTGCAAACGCTAAAGCAAAAATTCCTGCAATTTTTTTCATGATTTTCTTTTTTTAGTTAATTATCGAAACTTCCGTTTCGAGGTTTTGATGCTCCCGTTAGCTGTCGGGACACATCGGTTTGTTTTTGGTTAGTCAATTATTAGACAGTCAATTGACTGATTACTTTTCCTTTTTCAAAGGTATGGTTTATTTGAAGTTACGATGAACCGTATGGTACAAACGTTGTGAAAAGTTGATGAGTGGTTTATTGGTTATTTGGTTCGATTGTTGTGGTTAATTGGGTATGAAACTAGCTTCGCTCATATTCCTGTTGAATCTTTCCAGTACTTTCGGACAAGTTATTGAAGCTCCTGATGTCAGGTTTCCCAATTCCCAAATGCCCGCAAATGATTCAGTTGTTATTTTTTGTTCATGTGATGCACAATTCCCAGGTGGATTGGACGCAATGAGACGGCATATTTACAACTATTTGACACCCGCTGGAAAAGAGAAAGGTCAAGCGACATTATCGAAAAAAGGAGTAATTGCGTTCATCGTTGAAGCTGATGGACGATTAATGGATATTGAAATCCTCCAACAAGTTTCTCCTGAAATAGATGATTTGATGCTACGCATCATTGAAGAAATGCCAAGATGGATTCCAGCATGTGATTGTTATGGAAATGGAGCTGTAAGGAGTCGTGTTCGACTTCCAATTACTTTTACTTTCCCCGAAAATTGAAATCAAACTAATGGATATGAAATGTATTCTTCTCGCAGCTGTTATAGTAAGTATCGGTGCATTCGGACAGGTTGAACCTCCGAAAGTAGAATTTCCAGAATTCGAAAAACCGCAAAACGATGCCATATTTTGTCCGTGTAGTGTCGATGCTCAATTCCCAGGAGGCCTAGCACAGATGAAACGTCATTTTCTCAATTACAAACATAAGGGCTGGTATGGCGAAGACAAGACTAAACGAGGATACATTGGCTTTACAATAGAAAAAGATGGCAGCTTAATGGACATTCATATTATACGAGGTATATCAACAGATTTAGATGATTTAATGCTGAGAATGGTTGAAGAAATGCCTCGATGGATTCCAGGATACGACTCAAATGGACCAGTGAGCATGCACATCCGACTGCCTGTCACATTCAGTTATCCCAAAGAATAGTCGATTATTGCTATTTTTGGTCTAAACCAAAAATCGTCGAAATATGTTAATGGGAGCCGCAATTGGAGCTGTTGCAGGGTTAATCGTAGCCTTAGTCATGAAGCAAATGAAAAAGAAAAAAGAGAATTCCGACATCATCGATAATGACTGAAAACGCAAATGATCCAGTTTCTCTTGTAACTGGAGGTGCTGGCTTTATTGGTTCTCATGTTGTTGATGAATTACTGAAAATGGGGCATCGGGTGGTAGTACTCGACGACCTTTCGGGTGGTTTTCAATCCAACATTTCCGAAGAAGCTCTGTTTATTCTGGGATCAATTACCGATCAACAACTAGTCAATAAAATCTTCGATAAGTTCAAGGTTGATTATGTGTTTCACCTTGCAGCCTACGCTGCTGAAGGCTTGAGTCATTTCATCCGTAATTTCAATTATCAGAACAACCTGATCGGAAGCGTGAATTTGATTAATGCTTCAGTAAATTTTAACGTAAAGTGCTTTGTTTTCACATCATCCATTGCTGTCTATGGTAATGCTGAACCTCCAATGAGTGAAAAGACGATTCCCAACCCTATCGACCCATATGGAATTGCGAAATATGCGGTAGAACTTGACCTTAAAAATGCACATTCACTCTTTGGGCTGAACTCCATTGTTTTTCGTCCGCATAACGTCTACGGTTCTCGCCAAAACATTGGAGATAAATACCGTAATGTGGCTGGGATCTTCATGAATCAGGTTCTTAAGGGCGAAGCCTTAACTATTTTCGGAGATGGAAAACAGAGTCGTGCATTTACACACATTGACGACCTTGCACCTTACATCGCGAAGTCCATTGACAATGAAAATGCGTACAATCAATCGTTCAACATTGGAAGTGATGAAGTGCACACTGTACATGAATTGGCTGAAGCGATTTCAGCGGTGATGGAAGAACAGCCTTCAATCCGTCATTTGGATCAACGAGAGGAAGTCGTTCATGCTTTCTCTGATCACGCTAAATTCAACAGCACTTTTCAACCTAAAGAAAGTGTCTCACTAATCGATGGACTCAAAGAAATGTATTCTTGGGTAAAGGAACACGGATCAAAAGAAAGCCCTAGCTTTGGCAACATCGAAATTGAAAAGCATCTTCCTAGCGCATGGAAAACGAAAGAATGACTGAACAACCGCTTGTTTCCATCATTATGGCGGTCAAAGATACAGCTCCTTACCTACCCGAATGTTTGGATTCAATTATTAATCAGAGTTATAAGAACTGGGAATTGATCGCTGTGAATGATCATTCTTCTGATGCTACACCTGAAATCTTAAAAGCATACTCCGAAAAAGACCCACGCGTGCGCTATTTCGATAGTGACAAGCCAAAACTGATTCCCACCCTTCAAGTTGCTTACTCCAAGGTGAAAGGAGAATTAATCAATCGCATGGATTCCGATGACAGAATGCCTTTGGATAAGATTGAGGTACTGGTTAATGAGTGGTTGAAATATGGAAAAGGAAGCGTCATTGCAGGTGGTACGGAGCACTTCGTTGATGAAGGAGAAGTTGGAGATGGTTTTTTGAAATACGAACGATGGTTGAATGAAGTTGCTCGAACGAGCACACATTATCAGCAGATTTACAAGGAATGCGTCATCCCTTCTCATTGTTGGATCATCCATAAAGATGATTTCGACGCCGTTGACGCGTTCAATCCATTGGTTTACCCAGAGGATTATGATCTGTGCTTTCGATTCTATCGACACGGGTTAAACGTGATTGGAATTGATAAGGTCTTGCATTACTGGCGAGATCGATCTAACCGAATTTCGCGCACTTGGGACGAATACAAAGACAACCGATACTTTGATTTAAAACTTCGGTTCTTTTATGAACTGGATCGAGATCCCTCACGACCACTTGTTTTGTGGGGAGCTGGACGAAATGGGAAAGACATGGCTCGACTCATTCAGTCTTATGGTGATACCTTTCATTGGGTCTGTGACAATGAAAACAAAATCGGAAAAGACATTTACGGTGTCATTATGGAGCACTTCGATACCGTTCACTCAATGGACAATCCACAAATTATGGTCGTAGTATCGTCTCCAGCGGGAAAGAAAGACATTCTGGAGCAGCTGAATCAATGGGAGAAAAAACCCGTAGATGATTTTTGGTTCTTTGCTTGAAAAATCGGTAACTTTCACCCAAATTTCTCAAACATTTTATTCATATGTTGAAATACATTTTTTCTATCGCCATTGCTGGATTTTTGTTGAGTTGTACTTCTGGAGAGGCTTCTCTTCCCGAAGAAACCGACACACCAGAAGTAGTTGAAGAGGACACTACTCCTCAAAAGGAATACGATCCGAGCTCGGTCATTTCGCGTTCAGAAGAATTTTTCGATTGGTACTTGGAGAACAGTCGTATGCTATATAAGAAGCGTAGCATGTGTATTGGTGCTGAAAACGGTTATCATGCACTGGATGAGCAGAAACTAAAAGCATATACGGAATGGTTGGCAGAAACAAATTTTTTCTCTGAACAATTCATTGAGTTCGAGCACAATCGCTGGACAACTGAATGTGCTGAAGAAATGCGCGAAATGGCTAGAAAAAAGAAGCACTTCAAAGGACCGCCACCTTGTGTATTTGAAGGAGATGTTTTCTTTAAAATGCGAGAGCGTCCATCTCAGGAAATGATTGAAGGCTTGGAATACTCAGTAACGGATCAAACGGATAGCAGCGCTGTTGTCAACTTCACGGACGTCCATTCGCTTAATTGGAGTTTTGTTGGTGGAACATGGAAAATTGATGCCTGGCCCCGATAGCCCTTTTTAGAAAAACTTATCACTCTTTACGATAGATTGCCTTCGATTATTACGCGGAATACGCAATAAAATGACACTTTCCGCGGAATTAAACATTTATAATACGCGGAATCTATAAATAAATAGTACTTTCCGCGGAATTAAATGGCAGATTTCATATCTTTATCATTGATATGGCATTAATTGGACGCAGAAGGGAAAAAGCAATAATGGAATCCTTACTTCAGGATGACAAGGCGCATATGCTTGCTCTGATCGGTAGAAGACGTGTTGGCAAAACCTTCCTCATTAGGACCACCTATCGTGAGCACATTGTTTTCGAAATGACTGGCTTGAAGGATGCACCATTGGATCAACAATTACTCAATTTCACCTTTCAGTTTAATCAGTTCTTTCCTAAAATGAATCCATTAACAGGATTAACAGAATGGTTAACAGCATTCCAGAAGTTGACAGAACAAATTCAGCAACTAGCTCCAACGATAAAGCCTGTCCTGTTCTTTGACGAACTTCCATGGATTGCAGGGAAACGATCAGGGTTCATTGAAGCACTCGCTCATTGGTGGAATAACTGGGCGTCCCAACAGAATATTTTATTAGTCGTCTGTGGTTCCGCTGCAGCTTGGATGATCGATCACATAGTAAATGCCAAAGGTGGGCTACACAATCGCATTACGAAACTAATCACCTTACAGCCATTTACACTTTCAGAAACCAAGGAATTCCTCCAGAGTAGAGAAATAAAAATGAGCAATTACCAAATTGTTCAATTATACATGACGCTCGGTGGAATCCCACATTATCTAGAACAACTGCAAAAAGGCAAAAGTGCTGTTCAGAATATTCAAGAAATTTGTTTTAATCGAAATGGGGCGCTAAACTCAGAATTCGACAATTTGTATTCAGCGCTATTTGATAACGCTCAAAATCATATTGCAGTAATCAAAGCCTTGGCAAGTAAATCAAAAGGGTTAGATCGCAAGGAGATTCTATCCAAAACGAACATAAAAGATGGCGGATGGTTCTCTTCATTACTCACTGAACTCGAAACTTCAGGATTCATCACTTCTCTTCGACCTTTAGAGAAAAAAAAGAAGGATACATTGTTCAGGTTAACCGATGAATTCACTTTGTTCTATCTAACCTTTATGCAAGGCAAACGAAACACTGATAGTAATTACTGGATTGGAATGAGTCAAACTCAGGAATACAAAATTTGGTGTGGGTATGCATTTGAAAACGTATGTGCAAAACATATTTCATCACTCAAAAAAGCGCTGGGAATAGGTGGTATTCAAGCAGAAGTAAGTAGTTTCTTGCACAGGAAGAATGACAAATACCACAAAGGGTTTCAAGTCGACTTACTTATTGATCGAAAAGATGATGTGCTTACCATTTGTGAAATGAAGTTTTATTCTGACGAATACAAAATAACGTCAGACTATGCGAAAAAAATCCATACTCGTCGCGAAGGAATGAAAGCACTGAATTCACCTAAAAAGCACGTGGAAGTTGTATTCATTTCTACTTTTGGTGTCGTAGACAACGAACAACGATCTGACTACGTTGATCACGACCTTAAAATGGATGTCTTATTCAATCATTGAACCTTCCAAATAATAATCTTCTTATCATCTGAAACGGAAACGAAACGTTGATCATCCAACATTCGAACTTTGTTTACTGAATGCTTGTGGCCTCCTACTTTCATATCAAGACGCTCTTGAAAGTCCAGGTCATTTGACCAAACTTTTATGGTCTTATCTCGACTGGCGGTAATTATCGTATTTCCTTGATTTACTAACTGAATGGAGTATATCGCAAAGTTGTGCGCTGGAATTTCTTTCAGACAAGCAGAAGTACTGAGGTCCCACAATCGCAACATGGCATCTTTTCCTCCTGAAATCAACTGATTTGGATGAACCGGATGATACAACAAGGCAGTGGTTCCATCTTTGTGTCCGTTGATCGTTTGAATTTCGTTGAAGAAACTACTTTCGAATACACGAATACTTCCATCCTGACAGGCCAAAGTGAAATGTTCTCCAGTTTGACTGATTGCAATGTCACGAACTTTGCCGCAATCCAATGGCAGATAAATTAACAGCTTCAGTGTTTTCGTATCCCAAATAGATAGATTCCCATCTGCATCAGCCACATATAGTTGACGTTGCTGCTCGTTAAAAGCGCATGAAAAAATCGCCTTCGTATGCTGCGTGAAAAACTTAATTTCGGTATTCGAGTTGAGATCAAAGACATGAACATGTCCATTCGCCAAACCAACTACCAATCGATTCTCATCAATAAAAGCTACAGAATAAACGGATTGTTCAAATCGGATAGCGAACTTATCTTGTTCACCTGTTTCTACATTCCATCGCGCTACATAATTGTCACCGCTTCCAGTATAAACAAATTCGTCTTTGCATGCACAGGTATAAATTGCACCTGCATGTCCGGTAATTTCTTTCTGCTTTTTGAATGACATGGGAATTCTATTCCTCCTCGTCCTCATCGACAAGATCTTCGTCGTCGTTGACTTGTTTCAAACGATCCGCGTAATCTGCAGGCATGAAATCAAAGAAAGTATCTCCACGAAGTCCCAATCTAAGTGTTTCCAATGGAATCAACTCGTGAGGAGCGATATTTCCAAGGTTTACCTCAGCTCCGAAAAGCTTAACGAACCACGCTTGCTGCTTCTTGATTGGCGCCTCCCAAAGAATATCCTCTGGGGCAACTTTCGCAATAATCCTGTTAATCAATAAGGTGTGTGCCGTACCATTCGGTCTGAAAACCCCAACTGTTCCTGACTCACGTCCTTCAGCAATTACTTTCCATGATCCTGCTTCCAACTCAGTAGACATCATTCGAACCCATTTTGCTGGAGAAACGATGATTCCAGAATCTTTTGAACCCACCTCCGACATAACTGTGCGGTCTTTCGCAAAACGACTAATCAGCTCGCACTTTTCATCGTGATCAAGAATAATCGACCCATCCGATACTTCACATAAATCCAAACCATATTTATCGATGGTACGCAAGAAATCATCTGTCATTCCGCGCGCGTGAAAAGCTTCGAACAAGGTCCCTCCAAAATATGGACGGATGTTTGCCTCTTTGTAAAGATTAATTTTTTCTTGAAGATTTTTGGTTACGTACGAAGTACCAAAGCCAAATTTCACAACATCACACAGATGTCCTGAACCGCTAATAAAATCTTCTACTTGTCGTAAGCTCAGACCTTTATCCATGACCATCGTCACACCTTTATTTCTAGGTTTTTCTGAGCGTTCGGGTATATAACTTAATTCGAAATTTTTCATGTTGCTGATTAGTCCGCCAAAAGTACGAATTCTGGTACGTTTTTCAACTCTGGATTTATTTCAAATATTTCTAAGGCATGTTTACGATCTCTTTCGAGGCACTTTTTGAACAATTCTAATGCTCCCTGCTTCTCCCCCATCTTCCACCAAAGATTGATTTTTAATAAAGGAATGTAATCGTTGTTCGGGTCCGTTTCCTCAAACGCATCTAGGAATGATTTGGCTTCTACTAGGTGCGTAGTCTGCACCATAAGGTTCACAAAATTTTTGAGGCATTCGCCATCACTTGGATCTAATCCCAATGCCAATTGGTAATAATCGGCAGCTTGTTCAAACTCTTCTAGTTTCTCATAAGCTCCGGCTAACACATGCATAATACCTGAATTCTCAGGAGATAGCTCTGCGGCTTTGTGCAGTAATACCAAACCTTCTCGTGTTCTCCCTTCTAGGTCTTCCACAATGCCAAGTCCTAACCAACCTTCGGGTAACAAAGGAGCTAGTTCAAGACTTCTCTGGTAATAATGCTTTGCGAGATCATATTGTTCCAACTGCTCATAACTCTCACCTATGTAACAAAACGCCATAGGATCATCTCCATCCAAACGAATGGAAGTTTCAAAACTTTCGATGGCTTTAGTAAACTTGTCCAATGATAGGTAAGCGTTTCCAAGATTGAAATATACGGGACCAAAATCATCGTTGATCAGAATACAATAATCGTATGCCCAAATCGCTTGTTCGTAATTTTCAATTTTCAAGTATGCGTTTCCGAGATTGTACCACGCCGTAAAGGAGTATGGATTCTCATCAATAAAACTCGAATAGCACTGAATGGATTTTTCGAACTCTCCAAGCTGATCGTAACAAAACGCAATTTCATAAATTGCTCCTTCGTTGTGTGGATTCTTCTGAATAGCTTCCTCCAAAACTTTCAATGCATCCTTCCAATTACCAATATTCTCATACTCTACGGCTAGGTCAAGGTAAATTTCATCTCTATCCTCAGGTTGAGCCTCAGCAAGAGCTGCACGGAAATACTTAATGGCATTGTTTGCATCTTTCAACTGACTAAAAACCGAAGCTTTGGTCAACAGTAATTCGAACGATGGCATTCCCAATCGCTCTAATTCAGATAATTGCTGAATGGCCTCTTTGAGTTTTCCAATACCTGAAAAAGCTTGAGCTCGTCTCAATTTAAACAAACCATTGTACGAAAACTGCGTTAACGCCTCTTCGCTCGCCGTTAGTGCTTTTTGGTATTGAGCAGAAATAATCAAATGGTCGATGAGCGTTTCCCATCGATCGCTGTCTAAAAACCCCATCGCCTCACCACTCAGAAATGCATCGAACCTTTTTAAATCCTCGTTTACATTATCCTCGTTGAATTCATCCTCTTCATCGTCAAACATAGACTCATCATTTTACACAACAAGATAACGAATCTAGATCATGTAAAATTGCACGACTACCATATCTTATTAACAGGATTTACACAATCGAATGACTACTGAACAAGATGGTTTCCGTACTTTTGCCTCCAATTATTTGAGTATGAAAACAATCCTTCCCATCGCCGTTATTCTCTTACTTTCCTCCTGCGCATTGAATAAAACTTTTTTGCATCCATGGGATTTAAGCAGAGAGGATACATTGAGTGCGTACATTCCAGAAGTTGAGGATACATTGACACTCGGTTTCAACGCGGATTACTCGCCGAAAGTCACAAACTCTCTAGGAGAAGAAGAAACAGACCTTTCCTATACGATCGAAAGCATTTTCTTTGAAAACCGTTCGGGAGACTCACTTTACGCCTGGTTCATGCACCCAAAGGAGAATTACAATGGGACGACTATTTATTTCTTACATGGAAATGCCGCCAACCTTGCGTACCAAATCGTATTTGCCGCGCCTTTCGTAAACGCTGGGTATTCGGTATTCATTTTCGACTATAGTGGATTTGGATTTTCTCAAGGTGAATCTACACGAAAAGCAGTCAAAAATGATGCAACGGATGGCTTGAATTACCTGTTATCCCGAGAGGATATTGTATACGACCATTTGTTAATTTACGGTCAATCACTTGGTGGACATTTGTCCGTAGTTATTGCCAACGAAAATCAGGATAAAATTGATGGTTTGGTAACCGAGGGAGCCTTTTCCTCGCATAGCGATATCGCTGCGGACGTGGTACCTGTTCTAGGGAGGATCTTTACCCGCGAGATGTACAGTGCCGAGAAGAACATCATTGAATTCAAGAAACCCATTTTAATTATCCACAGTACTGAGGACGAGCGCATTCCTTATGAGCAAGGCGAACGCTTATTTGAGTTAGCTAACGAGCCTAAAGAACTGTATACAATCGATCAACGACACATTCGAGGGCCACTATTCTATGCCGACAGTATTACGGCGAAAATGGCGAGAATGGTCGGGAAGTAATTCGCTTATCACTTCACCGTTCGCATTGATGTCAATCGATTCATCCCAAGGAGAAATCCAATCGGTGTGACAATCATAAATATCAATTCCCAGCCAATGGAATTTCTCCTTTGCTTACGTTTATGTTTCCTTGGTTGAACGGCATCCTCATTCGAAAATCTCTGACCATTATCGAATCCTATGAAGGCAATAGAATCAGACGGTAGGTTGAAGTTGTACTCTCGATCGATTACGTCTTTGATGCTATCCAAGGAATGACGTTGTGTAAAGATGGGATGATTGATTACCGTATCGGCACCTGGTCGCCATAAATGGCCTATTCGCGGATTGGAATATTGACGAGTGGGTTCATTCAATTCACGCCCGAATGAGTCTAGCTCAACTGGAGGCATAACACGGAAATGTCGGGACTCTCGACTGCAATAATTACTTGTATAAACCACAGATGTACTATCAGAAATCACTTTCACTGAATCCAACACAGCGGTTTGGACCAATCGTGTTGGGGCCATTCCGAAATTGGACGGTACATGATCCGTACCTTTAACTTTCGAAACTCGATCATATTTTTTCAACGATGCGTTGCGTGATTTCATTTCAATGATGTCCGTTTGAGAAAATGAAATGTAACTACAAAGAATGACGATGGTTGTAAGAAGTGTTTTCACAGGAACAAATAATTTAGTTTGTTTTCTTCTAGTACATGCTATCGTTTAATCGGTTCAAAACATCCGCTAATTCATCGGTTTCAATAAATCTGCAGTAATTCGTCGGTTTCTTGTAAGGATATAAGAGTTACATCGTCTAGAACACGTACAATGATATCATTAACACTGTTTTTTCGTAGATTTCGCCTTGCAAACCTTCGGTAGATGAATTCAGAGAATTACTTTTTATTGGAATTTGACAAAGCGTCTAACAAGATCATTCAACTGGATTACTCGACAACGAACAAATTCAAGGATGACAAGGTATTCATTAATACGGATGAACTCCTGTTCATTGTGGACGGTGCCATTTTCAATAAAAAACAGCTACTCGATAAAGCCAAGTCTGATAGCTGGTCAGATTATCTAGTAGCTTCTTATCGATCAAATCGCGAATTTTTCAAACAATTGAAAGGTACATTCTGGGGAGTGGTGGTCGAGAAATCTACAGGAAAGGTGCTTGCTTTTTCTGATCACTTAGGTACAAAACAGTTTTTTTATGTTGATCAGGGGGATCGTCTGATCCTAAGTGCGAATAGCTACGACCTAACGGTCTACTTGAGGAATCATGAAATTATTCAGCCTAGCCTTAATGAGATCGGTGCGTTTATTCTTCTCTCATTGGGATATGTTATTGAGGACCTCACGATTGTTGAGCAAATCAAGCGTTTGGTACCGGGATTTTATCTTTCTGTGGAAAATCAGAGAATATCGACTCGTCAGTTCTATACTCTCAGAAAGAATGTTCAGGAAATTTCGGATAATGAAGCATTTGAAGAATTAGACGTACGATTTAAAGCAGCTACAAAGGCCGCATTCGACAAAGACAAAGAATATAATTATCAGCACCTTGTTGCACTGAGCGGTGGTTTGGATACACGAATGACCTGTTTCGCGGCTCACGAACTAGGATATACCAACCAGACGAACATTACTTTCTCCCAGAGTAATTATTTGGACGAACAGATTGCCAAGCAAATTGCCTCAGACTTGAAACATGAATGGGTTTTTAAGTCACTGGACCATGGGATTTTCTTAATGGATTTAGATAAAACGACCAAATTAACTGGAGGAAATGCGATCTATTTCGGAATTGCTCACGGATTCAGTATGCTCGATAATCTGGACATGACCAATTATGGTATGTTACATTCAGGACAGTCTGGAAACTCCATTTTTGGTACTTTTCCCGATCAACATTTGTTTAGCCAACGTTTCACTATGGAAGAGCTTGTCTCTGATCCGACAGCGAAAAAATACGTCGGACAATATACCTTGAAAAATGAGTATGAAGATTATGAGATGTACAAACACTGCAACCATAATCTTATCGGTGGGAACAATGGATTTCTCGCAGCGCAAAAGAAGAATGAAAGCACCTCTCCTTTTTACGATTTAGACGTCTATGAGTTTTGTTTGAGTATAGACTGGAAACGGCGCGCGAATCATGAGTTTTATCGAAACTTTATCATGGCCAAGTATCCCAAAGCTGGGAAATATGTCTGGGAGGCTACTCAGATCCCCGTAAACGCGAAAATGAATATCAAAATCAAGGGTAATTCTTATAATTATAAGCAGTTGAGTAGATATGCCTTGGGAAAAACAATCTATCGCTATTCTCCCAATAAAAAGAGAAGCATAGCGGGTAATTACCATATGAATCCGATTGAATATTGGTTTAAAACGAATCCTGAGCTGGTTAACTTCTATGAAACCTATGTAGATGAATCGCTGGATTGCCTTAGTGATTACCCCGAGTTAAAGCAATATGTCTACGATTTATCAAAAAGACCGTGTCGTTTGACTTCCGTGAAAGTATTGACGCTTTTATCCATCGCCAAAGTAGTTCACGGTTAAGTCTTTTCGATTAACTTTGAAGTATGTCCAAACAAATTTACGTGACGTATTGTTCTGCTGAAAAGAACACGAACGAAAAAGAGATGAATGCTATTGATCGTTATGTGAGCGAACGTATTCGTCATGTTCAGTCAGTTGCAAAGCAGGACAGAGCTGATTTCATGATACTTTCGGGGGAATTCGGATTATTGAACCCTAAGGACAAGATTCCTTTTTATGATCACCTTCTGAAACCTTTTGAAACTACTCGATTGAGCAAAAGTGTTGCTCGACAGTTGAAATCGTTTAAGGGAAAGAAGATTGTGATGCACACTCATTGGATGGATCGCGATATCAATGTTGCTCCGTATATTGAAACCATGACGGATGCTTGTGAGCTAGCGAAGTTACCATTTGATTTGGTGATTTTGGATGAGGAGATTCCTGTTTGATAGTTGGATTCGGGGTTCGGCACTTCGACAAGCTCAGTAAGCTCCTCACCCCTCTTGGATTTTTGGAACGCTTCGCTTTTGGATGGTCTGATTATCCGATTTTCCGAAGCCCGATTTATTTACCTTAGTCGATATTCGCGTTAATGGCTGGAACGGCATCCTCAGGCAGTCAATCTTTGATTGAAGCCTGAGATATAGAGGAAGACACGACCCAATTTGAACAGGGTGATTTTGAGTGCAAAGGGAAATTAGGGGAACGCCAAAAAAAAAGATCGCACTTCCAATAAAAAGTGAAATAGTTTGTAACCTATTTCTGAGTCGCCCCCTCTAAGCTTATATACACTAAAAAAATACATTATGATAGTCGCAGAGATATTAGTACCATTTATCGTTTTCTCAGCAATGTTTGGTTCGCTATTCGTTTACCTTACTACTAGAAACAGAGAACGTCTGGCCATGATCGAAAAAGGAATGGATCCTAAAACGTTTAAGCCTAAATTCAATCGCCTTGGAATTAAAATTGGACTTCTTTCAGCAGGAATTGCCATAGGCATGTTGATGGGGCAGTTACTGAACCACACGACAGGAATGTACCTTGAATTGGCCATGTTTTCCATGCTTTTCCTTTTTGGAGGCTTAGGATTGGTACTTGATCATTACTTAGCAAGAAAAGAAGAGAAATAGCATCTGGACATGGTCGATTTAGATGACAAAATATATATCCAGCAGGTTCTGGACGGTGAAACTTCGAGTTACACGCATTTGGTAAACAAATACAAGGACATGGTCTTTACTGTTTGCTACCGAATACTTCGACAGCGAGAGGATGCAGAAGACACGGCCCAAGTCGCTTTCATTAAGGCCTTCGACAAGCTTCATTCGTTTAATGGAGATTCGAAGTTCTCGACATGGATTTACACGATCGCTTACCGAACTGCAATTTCGAAAACGAGGTTGATGAAGTTAGAATCTACGGATGATGGACTTTATGTAGAGACCTCGGATGAAATTGATTTTCCTCAATTGGAGGAAATGAAACAACAGGAACGCCAGTTATACGTTCAAAAAGCAATTGATTCATTGCGTGAATTAGATGGGGTGATTATTACTCTATTTTACATTGACGAAAGCAGCATTCAAGAAATCGTGGAGATAACAGGACTGAGTGAATCCAACGTAAAAGTTAAATTACATCGCGCTCGAAAGCAATTAAAGATTAATTTAGAGGGACTTCTTCAACAAGAATTGAAATCAATCATCTGATGGAAAAGAAGAAAACAAACATATTGAAAGATGGCTTGATGGAAACCAAAATGGATTTCGCATCAAATCTAATGGATCGAATTGATGCTGAGGAAAAAGCAATGTCAAATGTTCTTTCCAACAATAGTGCTATGGAAACTTCCGAAGATTTCACAGCGAAATTGATGTCAAAACTAGAAGGCAAAGTTCCAGCAAAACCTTATACTTCTGTAATTTCTAAACAGGCATGGATTGGAATTGCTGCTGTTTTCGTTGGGATAATCATTTTATCATTGTTGACTATTGGTCAAGAAGGAAGCTCAATCAGGTACAGTCATGAAATAGAACAAGCAACAAATACATTTGTGTCGTTCTTTCAGAACTCTCCGATCTTTACCTATTCTAGTATTGGCCTATTACTAATCACTGTTGGTCTTTTATTCGATCAGCGATTGAGAAAAATGAGTTAACAAGCTAGTACGTTTATCAGTTACAAAAAAACCTTCCATCTCAATAGAAATGGAAGGTTTATTATTTCAAATAAGATTTAGCTCTTACGCTTTCGCTGCCTTAGGCGTTGCTCTCTTACGTTCAGTTTCCTTCAATAAGATTTTACGCATACGTAAGTTTTCCGGTGTTACCTCCACGTACTCATCAGACTGAATGTATTCCAAACACTCCTCTAAGCTAAATTGTCTAGGTGGTACAATTCTCACTTTGGCATCAGTTCCAGACTTACGCATGTTTGTTAATTGTTTCGTTTTTGTAACGTTAACAACTAAATCATTCGCACGACTGTTTTCACCAATTACTTGACCTTCATAGATATTCTCACCTGGTGCGATAAAGAAGATACCACGCTCTTGTAAGTTGTTCAATGAGAATGGAATCGAAGTTCCAAGCTCCATTGAAAACAATGAACCATTCAATCGTCCAGGGATCTCACCTTTAAAGGGTTGGTATTCCTTAAAACGGTGAGTCATAATTGCTTCACCAGCCGTAGCAGTCAACAAGTAGTTTCTTAAACCAATGATTCCGCGAGAAGGAACTTCAAACTGAATGACCATTCTTTCACCTTTCGGCTCCATGTTCGTCATTTCTCCTTTACGCTTAGTTACTGCATCTACAGCTGTACCACTATGAACTTCTGGTAAATCGATTGTCAACTCTTCAACTGGCTCACATTTCTTACCATCAATTTCTTTGAATAAAACTTGTGGTTGACCAACTTGAAGTTCGTAACCTTCACGACGCATTGTCTCAATCAATACTGACAAGTGCATTACTCCACGACCGTGAACTAGCCATTTATCAGCTTTGTCCGTTTTGTGAACACGCATTGCTAAGTTCTTCTCTAGCTCTTTATCCAAACGCTCAGAAATATGACGTGAAGTCACAAACTTTCCTTCTTTTCCAAAGAATGGCGAATCATTAATCGAGAACATCATACTCATTGTAGGTTCATCGATATCGATTGTTTCCATTGGTTCTGGATTCTCAAAATCACACACTGAATCACCAATTTCGAATCCTTCGATTCCAGTAATCGCGCAAATATCACCAGGTTGAACAGAATCAACCTTAACGCGGTTTGTTCCGTCAAAAACGAATACTTCTTTGATTCTGTGCTTCTCTTTTGAACCATCTCTTTTCGCCAAGATGATTTGTTGATTTGGCTTAATTGATCCACGTGTTAAACGACCGATTGCGATACGTCCAACGAATGAAGAGAAATCAAGAGATGTAATCAACATTTGCGTATTTCCTTCAGGAATAACAATTGGTGGGAACGTTTCTAAAATTTGATCTAACAATGGAATGATAGAATCAGTTTCGTTTTTCCAATCTGTAGACATCCAGTTGTTCTTTGCAGAACCGTAAATTGTTGGGAAGTCCAATTGCTCTTCGTCAGCATCCAATTCGAACATCAAATCAAATACTTTCTCATGTACCTCATCAGGAGTACAATTATCCTTATCAACTTTGTTTACAACAACCAATGGTTTCAAACCAAGTTCCAATGCTTTTCCAAGTACGAAACGCGTCTGAGGCATTGGTCCTTCGAATGCATCAACAAGTAAACAAACACCATCAGCCATGTTCAATACACGCTCTACCTCACCTCCGAAATCGGCGTGACCAGGAGTATCAATGATGTTGATCTTTGTTCCTTTATATGTTACCGAAACGTTCTTAGAAACGATGGTAATACCACGTTCACGTTCCAAATCGTTATTATCCATGATGAGTTCTCCTTTCGGACGGTCTCTTTCATCGGTAACGCTTCCAGCCTCAATCATTTTGTCAACTAACGTCGTTTTTCCGTGGTCGACGTGAGCAATAATTGCGATGTTTCTGATTTCCATAAATCTTAATACTATAATGTTTCTATACGAAACTTCTGTTTCTATTTCTTGATGCTATCGGGAGCACCGAATTAACTTCTATTTCTTGAGCGATCTCTATTACGATTGCGATCTCCTCCTCCTTTGAAACCGCCTTTTGAGCGACCTCCAGGTCTAGGGTTGTTTGATCCGCGACGGTTTCCAGAACGGCCTCCGCCTCCACCACCGCCAGACTTGCTTTTAGTGATTTCGACATTCATTGTATGACCTTCGTAGTCCGCACCATTTACATCTTGCAAAATCTTCTCTGCCAAGTTGTTGTCAACTTCAAAGAAGGAGTAAGAAGAAAGAATATCAATTCTTCCAAAGCTCGATGACTGTAATCCAGTACTATCACATGCAACACGTAACAATCCTCCAGGATTCAATCCGTCTTTTTTACCAAGATTAACGAAGAAACGTGTTTTGTTCTCATCGTTACGGTTTCCACGACCTCTGTCTCTTCCACCATCACGATCTCTTCCACGACCACCACGTCCGAATTTATCTTCGCGTCCACCTTTATCGGCCGATGCGTTCAAATCTCCAGCGCGCTCGTAGTATTCAATGAATCTGTTGAATTCGGCAGAAACAAATCGTTTAACGATCTCTTCTTTAGAAAGCTCTTCAAACTCACTCATGATAAGCGGCATGAACTCTTCAATATCATCTTCACGAACAGCAGTATTGGCTACATTGTCGATCAATTTCATCAATTGAATCTCACAAATCTCTTTTGCATTTGGAATCGATCCTTCAACAAATGTTGTTCGGATTTTCTTCTCGATGATTCTGATTTTGTTCGATTCACGCGTGTTGATCAACACCAATGATTCTCCATGCTTTCCGGCACGAGCTGTACGACCACTTCGGTGCGTATAGTTCTCGATTTCATCTGGCAAGTTGTAGTTGATTACGTGTGTGATATCATCTACATCAATTCCACGGGCTGCAACGTCTGTGGCCACCAACAATTGAATTGATTTTGCTCTGAAGCGTCCCATTACGCGGTCACGTTGTGCTTGAGATAAATCTCCGTGCAACGGTTCTGCGCTGTATCCTTCTTTCCCTAATTTTTCTGCTACTTCCGCTGTTTCGCGACGAGTACGACAGAAAACCAATCCATAGATGTTCGGATTGAAATCGATCAAACGCTTCAATGCGCGGTAACGATCTCTCTCCTTCACCATGAAGTAGATGTGGTCGATATTTTCGTTTGTTTGGTTCTTGTGACCGATGGAAACCTCTAATGGGTTTTCCATGTAGTTCTTCGCAATGCTTGCCACTTCTTTCGGCATTGTTGCAGAGAACAACCAAACATTCTTGTACGTAGGAGTTTGTTTCAAGATGGCATCAATATCCTCCTTGAATCCCATGTTGAGCATTTCATCTGCCTCATCCAAAACTACTGTTTCAACCTCACCAAGCGTAATTGCTTTACGTTTGATTAAATCACAGAGTCGTCCTGGTGTTGCAACGATTATGTTTGCTCCACGTTTGATTTCTTTCATCTGAGCGCGAATATCAGTTCCACCGTAAACGGCCACTACATTCGTTTTCAAATGTTTCGAAAATGTTTTTAAATCTTTTGCGATTTGGAGACACAATTCCCGTGTTGGGCAGATGATTAATCCTTGTGGGATTTTCATCGATGTATCAATCCTGTTAACTAGCGGAAGACCAAAAGCCGCTGTTTTTCCCGTTCCTGTTTGAGCTAAGCCAACAAAATCACTTTCTTCACCAAGTAGGTGAGGAATAGCTTCTTGCTGGATCGGAGTAGGTGTCGTGAACCCCAGTTCTTCTAACGACTTCAACACCTCACTCTTCAGCCCGAGTTCCTCAAATGTCATTTATTATCTATAAAATTAGGTGCAAAGGTACGGAGAAATTCAGTAGGAATCGTTATTTCAGCGATTTATGCACATTTCACCGTCATTCAACTAGGTTTTTGATTGTCTTTTTGATTTTTGAAATGAATGACTTTTTCTTATCGGATTTCCTATCCTCATTCCAATAAAACCTCCAAAGTAAGGTTGTTCAATGTTCATATTCCCTACAAACCCAACTCCCAAGCCTAATGGATTAGTGCGATTATACCAGATTATCTCAAAGGGAATTCCGACTGTCTTAGATGCTGAAACCTTCAACTCATTAGTCCCTTCTCCGAAGGGAGAGACTAAAAAAGTTTCGGTCATTAGATCAACATAAGAAACCCCAACATTCATATCCAAAAAGAACCTTCCTTTACTTTCGAATAATTTACCAACGGTAAATCCAAGTTCATTTAGTGTTGAGATCGAAACTTGTTCATCAGATGCGCTAAAACCAGCTCCCACTGATCCAAACAACTGAAGTTTGATGTTATTATCCATGAGATAGTTCCCCGACAATCTACTTGAGTAGAATACAGAATGAGTTCCTAGATCAGTATTATATGCATAACCTAAAATCAGTGGTGAAAGTGTCGCATACAAAGCTTTACGCTTAAAATAACTAGAGTCTCTAGGATTTGACTCAAGAGTTGTCCCTCCTAGGGCCGTCGAGCTCAATAATAAACACACAACAAATAGACTTTTGGTAGCTAAAAAATATTTCATCACTCAATGATTTATGTTATCTCAAAGGTGAAATATTTAGGGGGTAATTTCGAACTGATTTACACAAGTGCATTCTGTATAATTGCGAAAAACGCAAGTATTCTATATTTCTACAAAATCACATTCATAGCACCATCTCGGATCAACGTCAAAACCTGTGGAGAAATGTATGTTTCATTCTGAATACAACATACAGTTTATTTACGATATTCTCTTTTCCAAACAAGATTCAACACTTTTTGGTTGGGCACAAAAAGTGTTCAAATCCCGATAGCTATCGGGAGCCTTTGCGCTTATTTTTCTACGATCAGAAATACTCTCGAAACGCGGTGTTTTCGGTGATCGTTCCGATATCCATCTTCACGCTTTCTCAAACACTAGCTCGTTTCAATTCGATTTCTTCACTCCTTAAAATAGGCGCGGAT